>NZ_JAUBTO010000013.1:0-100197 GCF_036702495.1 Microcoleus sp. C2D2
TAAATCTCAGCTATTTATGGACAGGTTCATTAAACGGAATCAAGCTCCAAATCTGGGCTACTTGGCTATTTTATGCGGTTTTAGTAGATTTAGGAGATGCGGTTGCCGATGAATTAGGAGTACCAATTGAACGGGTTTCATTAGAAATGATTTATCGGGGGATGTATCATTTTTCGGTTGCCTATCAAAAAGGAATAGCTTCTGACCTAGTTAAGTATTTTGCCTCCGATAAAAATCAAGATTTAGGGATTGTTAAGCGACGACGAAAACCTCATGTCAGGCTAATTATTTCTCCTTTCCCTGGAACTCAAAGAAGTCCCGAACAATTTTTTTTCAATAATAAAGGAACAAATGGAGTCATATTTTAATTGGGTCAACAGGTAAAAGATGAGTAATTTTACTCATTGACAATAGTGCTTTTAGCTTAACTTGTGAGTAATGAGTGGCGCCTTCTTAGGAAATGCAGATTTAAGCGGCACAGATTTGCACAAAGCAAGTCTAGCTTTAGCTAACCTCAGCGGTGCCAATTTGAGCCGCGCAAATCTGCTAGAAGTGAACTTAACAAATGCTAATTTCAGCGGTGCGAATGTCGAGTCAGCGAGGTTTGGGAATAACCCAGGACTTACCGAGGAAGTAAAAGTGAATTTACAGCAGCGGGGAGGGATTTTTGAAGAAGTTTAGCCCGTAACTGCGAGCTCCTTTTCATCCATCTGCGTTCATCCGCGTTTATCCGCCCGCATCTGCGGTTAAAAAAAAAGCGATCGCCCCCAAAAAGAGCGATCGAACTCCACCCAAACAAATTATCCTTCATCCTCAGATTTCACAGGAGCACGCCCAGAAATCACAATAAATCCCACAGACTCAAGAGTCATGTGCGGGTGGCGAATTCCAGCTAAAACCGCTTGACTCAACAAACTTTCCATACTGATTTCCTCAGCCAAAACCGATTCTAAAGCTTGTTCTGATTTAGAAAGTTGATTCAAGCGCAATTGCAATTGATTCACCCGGTTTTCCAGTTGGATAGCAGCACTGACAGCGGAACTATTGCACATTTCCAGAAAAGCCGATCGCCCGCGCAGCAATTCCTCCGATATCACCCGCCCCTTTTGGCAAAAATCATCCCATTCTAGCGGATCGACAAAACTGTCAATAAGCGACGTGCGATTTTTTGACAAATTGTAATCCCGATTCGCGGGGCTTTTCCCCTTATAAGCCCGCTGCAAAATCGCCAGAAGTTCCGCATCTTCCACCAGAGACATCTCCTCGCTACGAGCATCTACATACACCGTTTCAAAAGTTGGGATAAACAGAGCATCAGCGCGTCGCTGCAAAGCTTTCAAGTTGTAATTTTCGATATTTTGTGCTTCCAAAACTTGCTGGGCCGGCTGCACATCAGTCTGGATTGAATAATTAAACTGAAAGCCGAACCACTCATTCCCGGGCTCCGCATCCCAACTTTCATCATGTCGCCACATGGCAAAAGCTTGACCCCGATCGTCCCAGCGAATATAAGACCCAAGTGCATCGATCAATCCCTCACCAATTCGGTAAAGAGCGACATCCGCATTCTGATGAGCAATGCGGCGATTGTAACTACCATACTGCTGACAATAAGGAATCAATCTGGTTCTCAAATCGTTCGAGGGAATCAAAGTTTTTTGAGTAGGTTGATAGCGCAGCAACCCCGATATACTCGGATGTTCGATTTGTTTGAAGTGGAGAGCTTGACACAACCAACCTTCCACAGCCCGCTGCATTTCTTTATGCTTAGCATCGCAGTTATCGAGAGATTCAAAATACTGAGATGCGCTGTCATCAAGAGTATCAATTTCATCGAGAACGTACTGTTCGTCGATTCTAATTTTCTCTTGTTCGATTTCAGTTTTAATCGCTTCAACTTCGCTTAATAAGCCCTTTGCTCCCTCAGCGAACAACTTTTCTTCAAGTTTAAGAAGTTTTTCCTCAGCATAAAACTGAAGGCTAGCAATAGATTTGTTGAAGATCTCAAACCCGTCTTTTAAAACTTGAAACCAAGCTTCGTGGGGACTCTCCGGCAAATCCGGGCCTGCAAACAAACAAAATTGCACTCCCATTTTGCTACCAATGCGATCGACTCTGCCGAGTCTTTGTTCTAACTGGTTGGGAAACCACGGCAAATCGAAGTGAATTAACCAATCAACAAATTGCAGATTTACCCCTACTTCCGCCGATCGATCGCACACTAAGATAAAGCAATGCGCCTCTATCTTAAACCGCTTAACATTCGCCTCAACCTCATCCGCCGATTTGCCCGTTTCATGGCTGGCGATCGCATTTTTACCAAAGATTTTAGCTAAATTTTCCGCAATTTCTTTGCAAGTTGCCGTAAAACTGGTAAAAATCACAATTTTCGGGAAACGCTCGCCCGGAATCGGCCGTTTAATTTGCTGTTGAATTCTCGACAGCAAATCGCGAGGATTGCTGTGATACTCGCGCGGAACCTTCAAAGCAACTGCCAGAAATCGGAGAATCGCGATTCGTAACAAACTCAGTCGATCGGCTCCTTCCTGGGGCTTTTCCAGGGTATTGAGCAAGGTTTCCAGCATTTCCCTTTCTTCGGGAAACAGCGCAGTTTTGGTCAAAATTGCCGTGTCATTTTGTCCAAATTCTCGATCGAGTTCTGGAGTCGATTTTTTCTGCAAACGAGCTTTGACAACCCGTTCTAAAACACTCAGCCAAGTACCATTCGCGCGGAAAAACAGCAGAAAAACTCTCTGATATTCGCTAGACTTGGGAGCGGCTGTGCGCCACTTATCGAGGATGCTGTGAATTGCCGACCACTGTTCATCATTCAGATCGTACTCGGCTTTGGGGACAGCATCTCGGTCGAAAATCACATCTTCCACCGCATCCCGGCGGTTGCGAAGGATGCGACGGTGCAGGCGGTAGGTATCGCTAACGTGAGTGCGAATAGTTCGGACAAGGCGAGCCTGTTCTGCGGTTTCTTCAGTTTCCAAACAACTTTCTAACTCACTTGCTAATCCGATTAAATAATCGTCTTTTGCAAAAATAGTGCCGAGTTGAGCGAGTTTTGTTTTCAAAACAATAGGCGTTGCTCCTTCTCTGAAATCCAGCAAAGCGCGGCAGATTTCTTGACTGTTTTGCACCTGTTTTTTGAAACTTTCCAGGTCATCAAGACGGTAAGTTGTCGGGTCTAGCAAGTGCAGCATCGCCAAAAAATCCTGCTCGCAGCCGAGAACTGGCTTTGCAGATAATAACAATAAATTTTTGCTTTTGTGAGCTAGTTTCTGACAAAGTTCAAAGCACTGCTGTTGAGCGCGATCGCTCGAATTTGCCATTGCCGCCACATCATGCGCTTCATCAACAATCAGAAAATCTAGATTGGCGTTGCGGCTAATTTGATTGATTTCGCTAACCGCAACAAGCTGCACTCTGTCAGCAAAATGAGACAAATAGAATTTATTTTCCAACTCCTGCCGCCACTGTTCGAGCAGGTATTTGGGAACCAGTACCACAGCGCGTCCGTTGGGATCGTCGAGCAGAAACTGGCGGAGAATTGTGCCGGCTTCTACTGTTTTTCCCAGTCCTGGTTCGTCTGCCAATAAATAGCGCACGATTGGGTCTTCTAGGACGCGCCGGACGACTTCAACTTGGTGCGGATAGAGGTCTATGTTAGCAGAAATTAAACCAGTCATGCCGCGGCTGACGGCCCGCTGTTCGATCGCAGATTGAACGAATGCCAATCGGCGATCGTGAAAATACGGCGTTTCTTGGCCTTTGACTGCTAAAATGTCGATCGGATCGGCGATCGGGATATTGCAGCGAACGTAAAGTTCGGTTTCGACAGCTTGCAAACTTTCGCTGTCGGGGAGGTCAATTTCGTATTCTAATTTATCTTCATCCCAGTCATAAACTCGACCGATAATCCACCTTTCCTGACTTGTGCTCCAGAGGTAGCAGCGGGTTTGGCGCTGAAGTCTGGCTTCTTGCAGCAAACCCAAGGGCACAGTTTTGCGGATGCGGTTTTTAACTGAGCAAAAATATTCAATTAGGGCATCGGTACGCGATACCTCGACAACTTTTCCGACTCCCAAATCGTTTCTGGGCGATCGAACTAACGAACCAACATCAATCATAATTTCAGCCTGACAATACTTACTAGAATACAGTAAATCCTTTCCCGTTAAAAGTTTTAGCAAGATGCGATTTTGACCTGCGTCACTTTTTTAGTCCCATGACAGCCAATCGATTTTAGATTTTAGATTTTAGATTTTAGATTGACGCATTGACCCCACGGATAAATTCGGGGGGCAAGTTTCATCGGATACAGGTTTTTTATTTCTGGGTCCTGAGTCTGCTTTCGGAATGAATCCGGGGGCTTGTATCCTGGATGCTTTCGGTCAATCTGGTATTCTGGAACCAATAAGTTTAGCACGGTAACATTTTGAGAATTAAATAAATATGCGAGCAGCGAATAAGAATAAGTAATTAGGAGGAAGGAAAAACAACGCCTGGATTACCGGATTCCCATTTCGGGTATTTCTGCATAACACTGCTATAAATTTGAGACTCTGTGAACTCTGTTAACCAAGCTTGTAGCCCAGGCCAAGGCTGTTCGTTGAACCAAGCTCGATCCGTATGAGCGAATTGACGAACAAAAGGTGCGATCGCCATATCGGCCAATGCTACATTGTTACCAAACAAATATTTAGTCGCGCTTAACTGTGCATTTAGTCTGCCCAGATATAAAGCACCTTCATACCGATGTACTTGGGCATCAACACCTGGATAACGATCCGGGTACTTATAACGATCGAGATGATATTTAAACTCCTCATCAAATAGAGCGATAAGTTCCAGCATTTCTGCAACAGAACCTCGGTCTGGCATCAACCATTTTTCAGGATCGTGTTGTCTCAATGCCCACAACATGATATCGATACTTTGATCCAGTACGCGCCCGTCAACATCAATCAATATTGGTACCGTACCTTTGGCAGATACCTCCAACATCTCTTGTGGTTTGTCTCGCAAAACAACTTCCCGCAACTCACACACCCGATTGCTAACCATTAAGGCCAAGCGCGCGCGCATAGCATAGGGACAGCGGCGAAAGGAATACAAAATCGGGTATTTTGCTGACATATTATATCAATTCCGGTTGCACCGGAATTATTGTTGACTGTTGACTGTTGACTGTTGAAGGAGGGGTCGAAAAACTGAATGATTGAGTGTTAACTGTTGACTCAATTTTATTATTCCGATGCAACCGAAAACGATATAATTAGCCGATAGCGCGATCGGGTTTTTCTGGTCAGAAACCCCGTTTATTCGTAGATTTCTCGTAGCCAAACAAGATTTTTCGTATAAACCGGGTTTCTTTGAGCTTAGTTTTAATACTAAGCTGTTGCGGCATTTAAATTGTCTGTCAAAAAAACTCAAAGTCTTGTGGGGTGTCCCGCCCGCCCTGAATATACAATTTAAATGCGCGACAGCTTATTAGTCGCAGCCCTCATCTACTTTTTCCTTCGCATCGTAGCGCGCGCCTATATGTACTTGGTTGCGACGCTTAGCAAACTCAATCTGACGTTGACGCTCAGATAAGCCTTGTTTTTTGGTTTCAGTTTTTGAGCCATGGCAATGAGGACAACTCACACCAAGTACAAATAATTCAGAAGCCTTATCTTCCTGACTAATCGGGTGACGACAACCGCGACAAAGTTCATAGTTACCCGACTTTAACCCATGACCAACAGAAACCCGTTCATCAAAGACAAAACATTCACCTTCCCAACGACTTTCTGCTTCCGGCACCGTTTCCAAATATTTTAAAATTCCGCCTTCGAGATGATAGACTTCATCAAAACCTTGAGTACGCAAAAAAGCAGTAGATTTCTCGCAGCGAATACCACCCGTGCAAAACATTGCCACCTTGGGTTTATTGCGTAAAGCAGTTTCCCGCAGCACCCATTCAGGTAATTCGGAAAAGCTTTTTGTTTTTGGATTAATAGCGCCTTCAAAAGTACCCATAGATACCTCGAAGTCATTACGAACATCAACCACGACAACATCGGGATCGTCAAGCAGCTTATTCCACTCATCAGGCTTAACATATTTGCCAGCCATGAGGCGGGGATTAATGTCCGGTACCCCCATCGTGACGATTTCGCGCTTCAAGCGTATTTTCAGGCGGTAAAAAGGTGCTTTTTCCGAGAAAGATTCCTTGTGTACCAGATCCGCAAAACGCGGGTCACTACGCAAGAATGCCAGCACTGCGTGTACGCCCTCGGACGAGCCGGCAATAGTGCCATTGATGCCTTCAGAGGCCAGCAAGATAGTGCCTTTGACCTGATTGTTGTTGCAACAATCGAGTAGCGGTGCTTTCAGGTCGGCAAAATCCGGTAGTTCAACGAACTTATATAAAGCAGCGGTTAAGAAATAAGCCATAGATTGAATTGATAGCACTAATTAATTTTCATAATTCTATGAAAATTCAGTCAAAGCGGACGGTGGGACTCGAACCCACGACGTTCAGCATGGGAAGCTGACATTCTACCACTGAATTACGCCCGCGCTTAGTGTTTTTTACCTGCTTTCACCTTCTTTGACCTTGGAGGGGTCGCGGTAAAAAACGACTAGAAAAACATTGTACAACTATTTTCTGATTTTGAGTATAGCATTTTGACGATTAATTGTGGGCGGCAGCCGATCGCCCCGGAGCCGCACAAGAAAAGCCCTGTACCAAAGGCAGGACTTAATCTAACTTAAATTTCTGGCGTTGCTGATTCATGGTATGAATCAACTTTTCTCCGAAGTTACAAAACTCACCCTACTTGGCCTATAGCCATTCCGAAATCTTGAATTCATACCTGTATTCAGCAACGCCAAAATCACTACCCAACCTGAGCAGGTTGCAGAATCTCGTTAACAGGCCTCCCCCGTTGCAGCTCAACCCAATTAGACTCAACGGGTTGATAAGCGCAGTAACACACCACGATTTGCTGATTAGTGTTGTTAGATGAGAACTGGTCGATACTCTTAACAACCCAGTCCCCATCTCGACCGTGAGTGATCCCATTCTCAGGGTCTTGCGGGTTGGCATATTCCCGCAGACGATCGCCTACTTGGGGCAATCTACCGGAACTGTCCCATTCTTCTGTCAGGATGTCGGTCAAGCCGCCGGACGGCATTAGCTTGCGTTCTTTCCAGCCTTCGGCACTCATTGATTCGACTTTATAAACAATCCAGGTTTCCTTATTAGACATAATTACCTCAGTTTTGGTTGTCGTGCCAAAGGTCTTGAAAAGAAGTCTGTTCGCCGTGAAAGACGCAATCGACTTCCAGTGGCGAATCCTTGTTTGTTTTGATTCGCTTAAGTGTCCAACCGTACCGGCGCTCCATTTCCCGGCCCTTCTCCGGGTCGGTGGCACTGTGTACATTTTCTTGTTCTGACGGTTCTTGTTCCACTCGGTTTCTCAATGTTTTCGATACTAGACATTAACTAGACTCATCGGGTTCGGGGCAATCCTCTCCGAGGGCTTCGCTAACGGTGCTGGCTTGCCGGGGAGACGGGGATTGAGGACGATGGCTTGTGTTTGTCGTTAAGGCATTAGAAGAGTGTCGCTTTAGGTATTCCGCTATAGCTCGCTTGACTACTACCCGTGCTAACTGGGGTATCGTCAAAAACTCCTCTTTTGCCCAATTTTCTAAGCAATCTATGTCTTCTTGGTCTAGACGCAAAGTTAGACGGGGCTTGTCAGAGGGCATATAAGTGCATATAAGGATGTCACTTTAAATTACCCCTTTTTGCCCTGCTTTGTCTTTTGCGTCATACCTTGACGAGTGACGCACTTATTGACACTATAGCATCTATGAACGCTTGCATAGCCTAACTGAAGTTCCCTTGGACTACCCGGAGAGCTTCGATCGCCCTTCCCCTCTTTTCTTCCCCCGCATCAGATTAAAAATCCAGATTTGCAAACCATCCATGTAAGTAAAAACCACCGGAATCACCACCAGAGTCAGCAGGGTAGAAGTCATCAAACCGCCAATTACCGCCATCGCCATCGGGCTGCGAGTTTGCGAACCAGCGCCAATTCCCAGAGCAATTGGCACCATCCCAGCTATCATGGCGATCGTCGTCATCAAAATCGGCCGCAACCGCGCCACCCCCGAATCCAGCGTCGCCTCATACATCGGCTTGCCTTCCTGCTGATTCATAATCGCGTAATCCACCAGCAAAATCGAATTTTTCGTCACAATTCCCATCAGCAAAACCACACCAATCAAAGCGTAGAGGCCGAGAGACTTTTGTCCCACCAGCAGTCCCAGCAGCGCCCCACCCAGAGACAAAGGCAAGGCCGCCATAATCGTCACCGGATGTAGAAAATTGGCAAACAGCAGCACCAAAACAGCATAAATAAACAGTACCGCCGTTCCCAGAGCCGCCGCAAAACCGCTGAACACATCCTGCATCACCTTCGCATCTCCCGACGATTCCTGTTCGACGCCCGGGGGTAGAGGATTCATTGCAGGCAATTTCTTCACTGCAGCGGAAGCTTCTCCCAAAGTCGTACCCTGCAACAAATTCCCCTCTACAGATACTTGACGAGCTCTGTCGTAGCGATCGATCTGAGAAGGCCCGCTGCCCAAAGCAATATCCGCCACCGTCCTCAACGGCACCAAAGTATTATTTTTCCCCGGTACTTGCAGATTCTTAATCGTTTCGATATCGCTGCGAAACTGTGGCGCCAACATTACATGAATCGGAATTTGTCTGTCGGGCAAATCAAATTTAGCAAGATTCGAGTCAATATCACCAATCGTTGCCAGAGATGCAGTTCGAGCAATTTGCTGCACCGATACACCCTGATCCGCCGCCCGATTCGGATCGGGTTTCACCAAAATCTCCGGCTTCACCAAACTCGCGCTAGACTGTACCTCAATCAGTCCCGGAACTTGCCTCATTTGTTGCGTGAGACTTTCAGCAGTTTTAGTTAAAGCCTCGGCATTTTCGCTTTTTAGGACGATCGACATTTGCTTCCTACCGCCCACACGCCCTTGAGAAAAACTCAGCCGCACTCCGGGAACATCGCGAAGTTTCGGCCGCATGGACTCTTCAAACCGCTGTTGTCCGATCCGCCGGTCGGCGGGTTTCAATTTCACGTAAAGACTCGCTGTATTCACGCCACTAGCGCGCCCGCCGCCGCCTCCCGCGCCCCCGGAAACTGTCGGAGCACCTTCAGTCTCCAAAACGCTATCTACGGCTGGATTAGCCAGCAACAATTGAGTTGCTTGCTGCACTGCTGAATCTGTCTGCTGCAAAGTAGAACCCGGAGGCAATTCAATAGAGACAGTCGAAAGTCCGGTATCATCGCGATCGATAAACCCCGTAGGAATGTAAGGTATTAATTGAACGCTGCCGAAAAACAAAGCTACACCTAAAATTAGGACGATCGCCCGATGCTTCAGCGCCCAAGTCAAAAGCCTGCGGTACTGATAAGAAAGTTGGTCTTTTTTGAGTTCTTGATAGTGTCCTTTCTCCTTAAACAAATAAGCCGCCATCATCGGAGTAACGGTTCGGGCTACTAACAGCGAAAATAACACCGACGCCGAAACCGTCACCCCAAAAGGCCGAAAAAACTGACCGGGAATTCCCGGCATAAAAGCCACCGGCGCAAATACCGCAACAATCGTCATCGTAGTAGCAACAACAGCCAAACCAATTTCAGCAGAAGCATCCAAAGAAGCTTGATAGGGAGTTTTCCCCATCCCGACGTGCCGTTCTATATTTTCAATTTCGACGATCGCATCATCTACTAATATGCCCACCACCAGCGACAGCGCCAACAAAGTCATGCTGTTGAGGGTATAGCCCAAAAGCCGGAGCACAGCAAAAGTAGGAATTGCCGACAGCGGTAAGGCAACAGAAGCAATTAAAGTTGCGCGCCAATCCCGCAAAAAGATTAAAATAGTTATTACCGCTAAAGCCGCCCCCAAAATTAAAGCATCTACAGAAGCTTCATAAGAATCTCGAATGTGGTCGGCCAAAGTATAAATAAGTTCCAGCTTGACATCAGGCGGCAAAGTTTTTTCCAGTTTTTCAACAGTTTCCCGCACCGCTTCTTCTACAGTTACCAGAGTGCTGCCGGTACTGCGGAGAATGGAAAAAGCCACCACAGGTTTGTTGTTGAGTCGCGCCGCCTGACGAGCTTCTGCATAGCCTTCAGCAACTTCTCCCAAACTCGAAAGCGGCACAAAACCGCCTTTAGGCAAAGTAATTTGATAAGCTTTCAACTGTTCAATAGTTTTAGCACTGCCGAGGGTACGAACTGTTTGCTCGGAATTGCCAATTTCAGTTCGGCCGCCCGGTAAATTGATATTAAAATTGCGAATTTGGTCGTTAACTTGAGTAGCTGTAATACCGAGACTTTGCAGTTGTTCGGGGTTTAAATCCACCCGAATATCCCTGTCTCTGCCTCCGATTCGCTGCACTTGAGCGACACCTTTGACAGAGAGGAGGACCCGGCTGATGTTTTGGTCAATTAATTCGCTTAACTGTTCTACGGTTTGGCGATCCGAAACAACCGCGTAAGACATAATAGAACTGCCAGCAAATTCGACTCGCTTGACAACCGGGTCGTTAATGTCTTGGGGCAAGCTTTGGCGGATTTGGGCGATCGCATTGCGGACATCATTAGTAGCGCGATCGCTATTTCCAATAAAAAGTTGACCGTTGTATTAGAAGAACCATCATTAACTGTAGAGATAATGTGGTCAATATTGCCCAAACCCGCCACAGCATCTTCTACTTTTTTCGTGACTTGAGATTCAAGTTCTGCTGGATCTGCCCCCGGTTGGCTGACAGATATCGAAACAGAAGGCACATCAATATTAGGCGAATCATCAATACCTAAAAGCGGAAATGATAGTAAACCCCCTATTGTCAGAACCAAGAACAAAACAATCGTGGGGACAGGCTGTTTGATCGACCAAGCCGAAATATTGAAAGACATAATGGGGAATGGGGAATGGGGAATGGGGCATTGGGCATTGGTAATACAGTTCCTGCTTTCTCTCTTCTTTATTCTCTTCCTTTGCGTCCTTCGCGTCTTCGCGGTTCGTTTGAAAAAAGTAATACTGTAGGGTGCGAAGTCCGCACCTTACACTTACTGACTACTAACTACTAACTACTGACTACTAACTAATGACTAATAACTATTTAACAACCTTAACCCGATCGCCATCCTTCAGATAACCTGCCCCAGCAATAACTACCCGATCGCCCGCCTTCAAACCCTTTTTAACCTCCACCTTAGCAGCAGTCAAATCCCCCACAGCACCCCCAGAAATTTCCCCTACTTCCACAGGTTGAGCCTGCACCTTATCCTCGCCCACAAGTTTGTAAACAATAGAACTGCCGTCAGGTTGCGGCAAAATAGCTTTAGCAGGGACTTTCAAACCTTGAGCCGTTGCCGTCGAAATGGATGCGCGCAAAAACATACCCGAGCGCAAAAACTCGCTTGGCGGCAAATCAATCTTCACAGTAGCTTGCCGATTTTGCGGGTCAACTAGCGGCGAAATATCTCGCACAGTTCCTGACAACTTAATCCGCTTGTCAGAATCCGAAGTAATCTGCACCGCTGTTCCCGGCCGCACTTGCGCAACCTGAGTTTCCGGCACTTTCAATTGCAGTTCCAGCTTGTTTCCCCGAATAATCGAAAAGAGTTTTTGACTTCCCGAAGAAACATCCCCAACTCGACCAATTCTTTCAGCAACAGTGCCGCTATCAGGTGCTCGAACAATAGTTTGTTCTAGTTGAGTTTGTAACTGTTTGACTTGCGCATCATTGCTGCGGACACTTGCTGCATTATTTCCGACATTTGCTCTCGCACTGCTGACACTCGCTCCGGCCGTATTCACTTTAGCACGAGCGCTGCTGAGGGCCGCTCTAGCCGTACTGATATTAGCTTCAGCAGTAGCTACTTTAGCAAGAGCCGATCGCACTTCTTCCGCTGCTTTATTCTGTTCTTCCAAAGCTGTATTCAAATCAGCTTTAGCTTTGTTCAAGTCTTGAACAGCAGTCTGGCGTTCCGTCTTGCGCCTTTCCAAATCTTGCTGGCTAATTACTCCCTGCGCAGCCAAATCTTGGGTGCGATTTACTTCTCTTTGAGCTTGATCTAATTTAGCCTGGGCGGAGGCAATGCCGGCTTTAGCTTGAGTGACACCGGCTTTAGCTTGCTCCACACCGGCCCTAGCCTGGCCGACGCCTGTTTTGGCTTGCGCTGCGTCAGCGATGGCTTTTTCTACGCCAGCTTGGGCTTGAGCGACGCCGGCTTGGGCTTCTTGTTGGGCTGACTGAGCTTGCTGCACCTGAGCTTCGGCTTGTTCTACCGTAGAATTAGCCGATTGTACTCCCGCAAGCGCTTCGGCAATTTGCTCTCGCAGCACCGAATCGTCCAAAACCGCCATCGTCTGACCTTTTTCTACCGCATCCCCTTCGTTCACCAAAACCTGCTTGATTTGCAAACCGTTGGCCTGTGGCAACACCGGCAGCAAGTCGTAGGCTGCCACGGTGCCCGTCGCTTCCAGAGATTCACCCACCTGGGCAGATTCCACAGGCGCCACTGTCACAGTCTGAGCCGTCGCCTGCACAGTTGCCGATGGAATTGGAACTGCGGGACGCGCATTCTGCTTGGCCCCAGTCAACTGTACTGCTAGCAGCGTTGCAGCCACCCCAATGCCTGCGCCCGCCAACAAGGCAGGCCACCTGAGTCCTTTGCTGGGCGAAGCTTCTGCCTCTTCTGGTTCCAAAACTTCAGATTGTTCCCCCTCCATTTCTGGAACTTCTAGGGCAACTTCTGGTTCATCTTCCTCAGGAGAAAATTGCCAGCGAGAGCGGTCTGATACCCCACTTTCAGGCGCATTTTCTACTGAGTTCTTGTCGCGTCCGCTCTGCACGGGGGGAAGGGGTTTCTTTTCTTCCGCTTCTGAAAAAACTTGATTGGTCACGGTAGTTCCTCTCGCCGGTATTAACCTGTGGGTTCTTTATATTGTAAAGAAAGATTACGATAGTATCTGATTTATTTTAGCCAAGGGGGTGAGCAGTTGCGCTTCCTCCTTTTGGGTGAGTGTGGCGCCGTTTCACCACATTGCGGGCGATTTCGATCGAAGTTTGTTCGATCGACATTTAATTCGATCTGCCTCCGGGGCATACTGAATATTAGCGTCATTCCTGAGCGTGGGGTCGATCGGACTGGCATTGTCTGTCGGGCGAGCGGTTTTGCCATCACCAACTCATCAATGCTGAGAGAATTCAGTCTAATCTTGAACTGATTATTGCTAATCTATACTCTAATGTGTTTATTCTAGAATACGGCACATCGGCTCAGGAAGTTGTACCAGTTTAATTGACAAAAATCACAGTAAGCAACCCCGGTCTAAAGACACGGGGCTTCAGCAAATAAACTGAAGCCGTGCTTACCAGCCTCAGTCTTAGTTGACTACGTTTTGAGGGTCATGATACCTGTGGATGCGTAGCTAGTCCTCTGCTCTGTCGTTTGCAGTTAAACAGTCTTAAGGTCACTGAGGCAGTGCTGCAAGCCCAACAAGCCCTTAAAACATTGGCGAAGCTAACATTACGAGAAATCGAAGGGACACAACAATGTCTACCAAACCCAATTACGTTTTTGTTCTAGATACTAACCACAAACCACTAACACCATGCAAACCATCATTAGCACGTAAATTGTTAAACGCTGGTAAAGCTAAAGTTTTTAGGTTGTATCCTTTCGCAATAATTTTGAAGAAGGGAGTAGCTGAGGACCCACGACCCGTGACTCTAAAGATTGACCCCGGTTCAAAAGTTAGTGGATTAGCGATACTTTTAGGTTCTGATCTAATTTGGGTAGCCCAATTAACTCATCGCGGTCAATCAATTAAGGCATCGCTAGATTCGCGTCGTTCCCGAAGGCGCGGTCGCAGAAGTCGGCATACAAGGTATCGTCAAGCGAGATTTCTAAACCGGACACGTCCCAAAGGCTGGTTAGCTCCTAGCTTTCGACACCGTGTAGAAACAACCTTAACTTTAGTCAACAAACTATCAAGACTTGCACCAGTCAGAACGATATTTCAAGAATTAGTTAGATTCGATCTACAGCAGATAGAAAATCCAGAAATTTCTGGGATTGAGTATCAGCAAGGTGTGTTAGCTGGTTACGAAGTCCGTGAGTATCTGCTCAATAAATGGGACAGGCGATGTGCTTACTGTAGCGTAGAAAACGTACCTTTACAACTTGAGCATATTCATCCTAGGGCGTCGGGTGGAACCAACAGGATATCTAATTTGTGTTTGGCTTGTGAGCCTTGCAATATCAAGAAAGGCACTCAGGATATCAAGATATTCCTAGCAAAAAAGCCCGATGTTTTGAAGAGAATCTTGGCACAAGCTAAGCGCCCATTAAAAGATGCCTCTGCTGTCAATTCAACCCGATGGGCTTTGTTTAATCGCCTAAAAGAGACAGGTAAAGAGATTGCCACGGGTTCTGGCGGGTTGACAAAATTCAACCGCATACGGTTGGAATTACCAAAAACCCACTTCTTTGATGCTGCTTGCGTTGGTGATACACCTAAAATTTCCGTACTAGCAAATCAGCCCCTAAACATCAAAGCGACGGGGCATGGTTCAAGGCAGATGTGTCGCACCGATAAGTTTGGATTTCCTTCTCGGTACGTTCCTAGATTTAAGTTCGTCAAGGGTTTCCAGACAGGCGACATTGTACAAGCCGTTGTTACTTCTGGCAAGAAGATTGGAACTTATAAAGGTAAGGTTGCTGTTCGCTCATCTGGTAGTTTTAACGTTTCATCAGCCCAGGGTTTAATTCAAGGAATCAATCACAAATATTGCTTTTCTATTCATCAAAAGGATGGGTACAACTATGGATTTTAAGAGTATTGATGGGACACTAAAGTATCCCGTGTCGCTTTTCCTCCCACGGCTAAAGCCACTGGGTTTCCAATCTCCCGTGAGGTTTCTATGAATAGTGTCTTTTCTCCCGTCCAACAGTTTCTAATTACTTGGTTGCTAGTGCTAGTGACGGGATGGTTTACCCTGACTGCTGTCAGTTATGTTGGAGAACTGGTCAGCATTTTAGTAACAGCGGGACTCATTGCATTTTTATTAAATTATGCAGTAGCAAGACTGCAAGTATTTTTGCCGCGGGGAGTAGCTGCGGGATTGGTTTATTTAACTGCGGGTGTGGTAGTAGTCGTAATCGGTTTAACTATTGTACCGCCGGTGTTCAACCAAGCGAGCCAGTTGGGGGTGAGGTTGCCGGAATTGCTGGAGTCGGGGCGGCTGCAGCTAGGTGAATTTCAAGCCTGGAGTGCCGAGCGCAATTTACCGTTTGACGTGCAAATATTGGAGCAGCAACTGTCAGCTAGAGTCCAGGGACAAGTCCAGGCGATCGCCGGTACGGGTTTAGGCTTAGTTGTAGGTACTGTTAACTGGTTTTTGGACTTAATTTTTATTGTGGTAATTTCCTTTTATATGCTCCTAGACGGGCAAAGAGTGTGGCAGGGTTTGACCAGCATTTTTTCCCCAGAAATTCGCTATGTTTTAACAGAGACTTTGGAGCGAAACCTCCAGCGATTTGTATCGGGACAGTTATTGCTGGGACTATTTATGGCCATCTCGCTAACTCTAGCTTTTTGGTGGCTGCAAGTTCCGTTTTTTCTGTTGTTTGCCGTCTTTATAGGATTGACGGAAATAATTCCGTTTATTGGAGCAACTTTGGGAATTGGCACTGTTAGTATAATTGTAGCGTTTATTGATTGGTGGCTGGCGCTGCAAGTCTTGGTAGTGGCGATCGGTCTCCAGCAAATCAAGGATAACTTAGTAGCTCCCCGAATCATGGGCAATCTCACCGGATTGAGCCCGGTAATTATTTTCACAGCTTTGCTGTTAGGAGGCAGAGTGGGAGGGTTGTTAGGAGTTATCCTGGCGATTCCGCTAACTGGGGTAGTAAAAAGTATAGTAGAAATTGTACTCAATCCCAAATTGCCGCCGCAAACAGGCTCATTTTTCTACAATCCTTTTAGCGGCGAGGAATTGGGAAAAATCGCAGATAATGAAAGTAGAATAATTTTGGTTGGCGATGAACAAAAATAGTCTAATGTTTGTAGTAAAGACTTCAGTTATGAAAAAGTTTATTAGTTAGGACTAAAGCCAACTGGCATACTGGAATCGACTTGTAGGGTGCTCTACTACTTTGATTGTGAACGGACGATCGAGGGTGTAGGATCTGACTCACATCTTACCCCATTCTCCTTTAACAAGCCTTTCGGGCCTGTTCCACAAAGAATGAATTTCTTGTGGGGAGTAGGGGTTGGGCAGGATATCCCGCCTATAAAAGCCTTATTGAGAATGGTGCAAAATCTCAGATATGACCCACCTTACTAATTGTGATACCCTTGCCTTAGCCCTGTTAGTAAAGAATTGAGTCCTTGCTACTGAGTCAATTAAGAAAGAACTTGCATTCCGATGCTGCGAACCCACTTAAAATCTCAAACCTAAAAACTTATGAAATGGTGGCAAAATCTTAAAAAAAACCCTCTAGCTCGGTTGGGAGCCGTGCTGCTGTTAATTTTTTATACAGTCGCACTTTTCGCCGAATTTGTAGCGCCTTACGACCCCTACGACTCTCAATTAAACGGTTCATTGCTGCCGCCGACTCAGATTTATTTAAGCACCCCAGACGGGCGATTTATCGGACCCCACGTTTATCCCACTACTCAGGGCCCGGTGGATGCGAATACGGGCGCTCGCGAGGTAATTGTAGACTGGCAAAAACCATCGGTTCTCGGTTTGTTGGTCAAAGGTTCTCCCTATAAATTTTTAGGAGTTTTGCCTTTTGACAGGCATCTTTTTGGCACTACCCGAGAAGGCCAAATTAACATTTTAGGCACGGACGAACAAGCTCGCGATCAATTCAGTCGCTTAGTACACGGCAGCAGAATTAGCCTCAGCATCGGTTTAGTAGGAATAGCAATTTCTTTCCCCTTGGGATTGTTGATCGGAGGAATATCGGGTTATTTCGGCAGTTGGATTGACAGTATTTTAATGCGCTTCGCCGAAGTATTGATGACGATTCCGGGCCTTTATTTATTAGTAGCGCTAGCAGCAGTGCTGCCCCCGGGATTGACAAGCGCTCAGCGATTTATATTGATTGTGCTGATTACTTCATTTATCAGTTGGGCGAGTTTGGCGCGCGTAATTCGCGGTCAGGTACTGTCAATTAAACAGCTAGAATTCGTGCAAGCGGCGCGGGCAATGGGCGCTAATCCAATTTATATTATTGTCCGCCATGTGTTGCCGCAAACTGCAACTTACGTAATTATTTCTGCTACTTTGGCGGTTCCGGGTTTTATTGTGGCGGAGTCGGTTTTGAGTTTAATTGGATTGGGAATTCAACAGCCAGATCCTTCTTGGGGAAATTTGCTATCCCTGTCTACTAATGCTTCAATTTTAGTGTTGCAGCCTTGGTTGGTTTGGCCTCCGGCGATACTGATTATTTTGACGGTTTTGGCGTTTAATTTATTGGGGGATGGGTTGCGGGATGCTCTCGATCCGAGAAGCATTCAAAGGAATTAAGGGGACTTAGACATTTTCTAGCCCCTTTAGGGGGTGATATCAATTCCGGTTGCACGAGGGATATGATGGGGAGCGGTCCGTGGGGGAATGTGGAATTATTGACCTTGACTTTATCATTCCCATCCAACCGGAAACGATAGGAAAACCACTCGGAGTAAATCAAATAAGTTGACCCAAAAATGCCTAAAACCCTTAAATATACTGGATTCCTACCCATTCGAGCTAAAAACTTTTCGGTATATAGGTTTGAAGCCATTTAGGCTTCAGTTTTTGTCTAAGTCCCGTTAAACAAAACTCTCAAAATATTCGCGGTAAATAGGTAGGCACTGTAAAACGCAACTATGTAAAAGATGGTAAAGTATCCGTCGGGCCTATAGGGCCTGACTTACCCTGTTTATACCAGTTGCAGGGCTACAATTATCTTAAAGTATAAACCTCCAATTTGCTGTAAACTTTTTTCAGTAATCTAATTCTTCAAGTGCGATCGTGAAATTAGAACTTGCCTTAGCTCAATATACTGATGCTCTCACTAACCTAAAATTGGCAAAGTCTGAACCCTCAGAAATAGAAATTCTCCATATTTTAGTTACTCGCGATGCGATCGAAGAAGCACTCAGCGAGAAAACCCAGCTTTCTGTGGAAAGTTTGGCTAAACTACTCGAATTGGACAACTTCCTGAAACAACAAGCCGATGCGATCGCCCTCTTGAGCAAAATTGGCCCAATGGCGAGCTACATTTCACCCCTCCACAGAAGCTTGGTGGTGGTTTCTCGAACCGACCTCCGACGAGGAAGTTTCCCACTCACATCCCCTCTATCCGTTGTTCAACGGGCTGACTATCGCTGGATTGACGGCGGTAGCGGCTTATATGACAACCTTCGTTCAACTCTTTTCCACGGGAGGAATCAGCTTCGCTGAGAGCTTTGGTCTGCTCGGACAAGGAGGGTTACTTCTGACGGTAATCCACACCTTGCAGAACACAGGACAAGAAAAGATTAAAAACCTGCTCAAAAAACTCAATATTTCTCCCCAGTTTCACAGTCAAGCAACCTTAGGAATTACCGCAATGTTATTGTTGGCTTCTGTGGGAGTCTCTAAGTCTTTGCCTGGGATTGCGGAAAGGTACTATCAAAACGGAGAAAAATTCTACAAAGACGGTGAGCTGGAAAAAGCCCAAGCGCAATACGAGCAAGCGGCCAAAATAGACTCCAATGAGCCGAAGTTTCAAATTGCCTTGGGAAAAATCGACGAATCTTTGGGAGATATAAAGGAAGCTAGCACGCATTATAAAGTAGCTTTAAAGCTAGGGGATCCCCACGCCTTTAATAATTTAGGTCGCGTTTATATTAGTAGCCAAAAGGATTGGGTTACCGCTGAAGCTTTACTGCGAATGGGATTACAACGGGTTAGTAAAGAAGAAGCTCAACTCACTTATGAACTGCATCAAAACTTGGGATGGCTACTGAGCAACCTAAAAAAGTACCGAGCGGCTGAAGAAGAACTCCAAAAAGCAGTTGCTCTCGACGAAAATTTTAAAGAAAAACCGCTCGGTGGAGGCATGGTTTATTGCTTGCTAGAAGAGGTTATGGAAGAGAAAAAAGATAAAAAAGAGCAATTGCGCTGGAAAAAAATGTGTTTGGAGAAGGCTCGTCCCGAAACGATCGATCAGTATAAATGGTTCATTGAAACTAAAAATGATCTCGCAAGTGATATAACTACGACGAGGGAGGTGAATCCAGAATCTCCGCCAAGTACACAGCCATGATGAGTAAGATAAAAGTAAAAAATAAAACCTAAAAAGAATGTTCTTTTTACTTTTAGTTTCCCTACTTGGTTGGAAGTCCCCGTTTTTTAGGGGGACTTCCGTTGTAAGGTGCGCCAGCATTCTTTTTTCATGAAATTGAGTGCTGCGTGTGTTATGCACCGTAATTTGGCGGACTAACAGGTAAGCGGATAGTAAAAGTAGAACCAACACCCTCCTGACTTTTTACTGAAATATTGCCGCCCATCATTAGGCAGAAACGCTGGCTAATTGCTAGTCCCAAACCCGTGCCGCCGTACTTGCGCGTGGTAGAAGCGTCTGCTTGGGTAAAGGGTTGGAAAATATGCTGCAACTGCTCTGGATTCATCCCAATTCCTGTATCGGTACAATTAACAACTAAAAATTCTTTACTAGCAATTGAAGATTGAGAATCCGCTGCCGGTTCAGAACTGTTTTCTTCTCTTGCTTCGCTGCTGTGACCCGCAATTTTTTCTCGGCTGGCGGTGAGGGTAATTGTACCGTTTTTAGTGAATTTTGCGGCATTGCTCAGCAAATTTAATAAAATCTGCTGCACTTTCGTAACGTCACCGTGCATAGTGCCCATATTGCTAATTTGGTGCAATTTTAGAGTGTTGCCATTTTTCTCAATTAGCGGCGCGGCGGTAGATGCGACTTCTTCAATCAAGGTGGCGATGTCGAAGGTTTCTAAGTAAAGATCCATGCGACCGGCTTCGATTTTAGAAATGTCGAGAATGTCGTTAATTAGCGATAGCAAGTGTCTGCCGGAAGTGCGGATTTTGTCTAAATCTGGGAGGAGTTCATCGTAGCCCAATTCTTCGGTTTCTTCTTGGAGCATTTCGCTGTAGCCGATGATGGCATTCAGAGGTGTTCGCAGTTCGTGGCTCATGTTTGCCAAAAATGCGCTTTTTGCGGTGGAAGCGGCTTCGGCTGCTTCTAGGGCTAGTTGCAAGGCGGATTCAAAGATTTTGCGATCGCTAATATCCTCGACGCTGCCTTCATAGTAGAGTAGCTCGCCGTCTGCATCGTACACTGCACGCGCGCTTTCGGAAATCCAAATTACGCTGCCGTCAGCGCGGTAAACTTCTGACTCAAACCCCGAAACTTCTCCGAATTCTGCCATCACCTGCATAAACTTGTCGCGCCGCTGAGGATTGACATAAGCTTGCTGTCTGATGTTTGTGAGATTTGATGTCAATTCTTCGGGAGTGGCGTAGCCGTAGATGCGGGCTAAAGCTGGATTTACGCTCAAGAAGTGGCCTTCGGGGGTGGTTTGAAAAATGCCTTCGACTGCATTTTCAAAGATGCTGCGGTATTTTTGTTCTGCTTGACGCAGAGCGATTTGTGTGCGCTCGCGCTCGCTGGCTTCAATGGCTAGGGACACTAAATCTGCCAGGGAAGCAGCAAAATTTTGTTCTTCTACTGTCCAGTTGCGAGCAGTTCCCACTTGTTCGATAAAGATGACTCCGACTGTTTGTCCTCCCAGCCGCACCGCCGCATCTAAGGTAGAAATAGTGCCAGCTTGTGGAAAGTAAGATTCGGCAAATTCTCTAGTTCTGATATCTGATAGAGCGTCGTCGGCGGAGATAGTCCGGTATTCTTCCAAAGCTCTAAAATAATCTGGATAGTCGGCGGCTGCGATTTCGGCGCCTTGGGAATGCTGTTGGTTGCTGCGCGTAAATTGGTCGAGACATTGCAGTTTCGATCGAGTCTCATCATATAGCCAAGCGCCAGCTTTTTCTGTCAGTAGGGTATGAGCAGCCGCTTCGGTGATTTCCCTCAAAGCTACTTGCAAATCGCCTCGATACAGCGCTTTATTTCTTGCCAATTTTACCAAAACCGTATTGTGTTTGAGCAATTCTTTTTGCCTTTGGCGTCGCACCGATTCGGCTCGCTTCTGTTCGGTAATGTCGTGGGCTACCCAAATGACAGATTCTTCTGAAAGCGGCGAAATGCTGGCGGCAAAACTAACTTCGCGGTCGTCAATGGTTAAATCGTACTCGAACCTGACAGTTTGCTGAGTATCTAAAGCTGCTCGGATGTGGTTGAGAAAATTGTCTGCTGTAGCTTGCGGAAACAGCTCTCGGACAGTTTTGCCAATTAATTCTTCGGCTGGTTTGTAGAACAGGGAAAAATTTGTGGGCGCGATTTTTAAGAAGCGACCGCTGGCGTCCAAAACTATAATTAATTCGTTCATGGCTGCAAACAAAGCCCGCAATTCTGCTTCGGCGACTTCGAGTTCGGCAGTCCGCTCTACTACTCGCTGTTCTAAACTCGAGTTGGTTTGTTCTAGGGCAACAAAAGACGATCGCAATTGTCTGGCCATTTGATTGAAAGACTGAGCTAGGAGGCCGAGTTCTTTGACGCCTTGGACTTCGACTTCGCCGTCTAATTCCTTTGAGGTGAAGTCGGATGATTCGGACATTTTTGTTAAAGCTTTGGAAGCTTCCAGCAATCGGGTAATCGGTTTGACAACCCAGCGAGTGGTGAAAAATCCGAGTCCGATCGCCAGTATGAAGGCAAAAAAGCACAATAAGATAGTTGTGCGAGTGTTGGTGTGAATTTGCTCTATGAAGTCTGCTTCCGGGATGGCGACTACAATCAGCCAATCGAGGCCGCGGCCGTCTTGCAGGGGAGCAACCGTAACGAATTGACGTTTGCCGTCTATATCGAAGGTAAACTGTCCTTGCCTGTCAATTTGTTCAAAACTACCAAATCGTTTTTGCAAGTATAGAGAGGCCGATCGAATTAGCAAATTTTGGCTCCTAGTCGCCAACAGCCGTTTTTGTCCGTCTTTGTCAGTGACAAAGGGCAGTTCGTCTGTGGAACTGGCGACTATTTCTCCGCTGCGTTCGATAGCGAAAACTTGTCCCGACCGGCTAATTTTGATGCTTTTGAGAAAATCGCTGATTTGAGAAAGAGTCAGGTCAATTGCCAGTACCCCCCGCAGGTTTCCTGTTTGATTGTAAATAGGGATGACCGGCGTAATCCCCAGAACAGGCCAGGCCGTGAAGACGTAGATGGGAGACCAAGCGGCTTTTCCTGACTGTTTGGCAGTTTTGTACCAGGGTCTTGTACGGGGGTCATAGGCGGCGGTTTGGATTAGCTCAGTGCGATTTCCTTGGCTGTCCAGGCGATAAATTTGGCGGTTTGGAGCCGTTGATTCGTCTCTGATGTATACTAAGTCTTCTGCTTCTCTTTTGAGCAAAAGGAATTTGCCCTGTTCGTCGCCGTAGTAGATGGTTGTAATTCGATCGCTCAGCTTGGTCTGGTTCCACAAATAGCGCTCTAAGTTGGGGAAGTCTTCCGGGTCTAAGTTTCCAGAGGCGATCGCAGCAGTATTCATTTGCAGGAATAGATGAGACACATCCCCAAAACTGCGGAAATTTTCTTTAGTCCTGGCTGCGACTTCCAAGCTCAACCTCGTAGCAAGGTCATTGACGGCTTTCTGCCCGTTGCGAAACGACAGCCATCCAGTCACGCCCACTGCTACGGAGATTTGCACCACCAGCGGTATCAACAAAACAAGGCTCAGTGACATCTTGGGCGAGCTTTTCATCACACAACTGCTCAGACTTTTCAATAACATCAATATTCTGACACCTACCGGGTTTGCGTATCTTTTGTCCTTTGTCGTTTAAAAGATGCCCTAGATAGTAAGTTACAAAGTCGCCCAGCAAGAGTGAAGTGCCGTGGCCGGCAGCTCAAAACTTGGCTGAGGTTTCCACCGCTACTGTAAAAACTTGTAATATTAATCATGGCACTACTTGCCTAAATGTGGCGAGGGCTCTGGGGACTCGCGGCAAAAAAGTCACACGCCTGTTAGAAAAAATCCAACTGTAGCCCGGCGATCCCAACGGTGTTTGTCATCAGTCATTCCCAATTATTCAATTCTTTAATCTAAAATTTAAAATCTCAAATCTCAAACGGTATCACTTCCTCGCGGTGCGGATCGCCCACCTTACCCCTGCTTAATAAAAATCTGATTTTAATTTTTTCTACAGGGTCCTGACAAATGTAAATTAGGTGACACTCCCCTATGGGAAAATTTGCTATTAATAAAATAAGCGGGCAAAATCCCGAGCGATCGCTCATAGAATAATTGAAGCATCAGCAGTTCATCGAGGGCAGCAAAGTAAAGCGTTTTTCGCTTTTTTGGATCGGCGATTTTTGGGCAAAATAATACTTCTGGAGGATGACATGAACTATACATTTGAAATCCTGGGCGTATCTCCAACTTTAACGTTTTTTAACCAGCAGCAGGAATTGCTGCAACAACAGCAGCCGTCGGGTGTAGAATACTTGGCAAACCGGAAGTGTACTCTCGATGCGTTTGTGGCATCCGTGGAGACAGTTTCTGGCGATCGCGGCTGGGATGTCGATCGAGTTGTAGACACCGTGATTAGTTTCTGGATGAACAACTCGGATAGCATCCAGTATTGGAAGCACAGGCTGCAGGATGCCGGCAGCGAAAACTTGTTAGTAGCCAGAGTAGGCGATATCAAGTCTTTGCAAGCTGCATTTGAATCGCTGCTGGGCGAATAGAAAAATCGCCAATTGCGAAAAAGTCGATCGACTTTTTCGCAAAAATCAACTCAACTGTCTATTATTCATTCCCAATTCCCCTGATTCGCGACACAGAAGTAGCAGATATACAATATCTGTTTCTTCCAGCTTCTACCTTCCATCTGCCTGATGCCTTCAACATCTGACTAAAGACTAAAGACTTCGCAATTGGCAATTCCCAAATATTATGTCTCGTTCCAAAGCCCTGCAATCTTATATTTTTGTCCGCTTGCTCCTGGCACCGCTAATGTTGTGGACAATCACCACAGCAGTATTTTTGTTGCTGCGGGCCACTCCGGGCGACCCCATAGATGCCATTCTCGGCTCGCGAGCACCAGCCGCGGCAAAAGCAGCAATGCGAACCCAACTCGGCCTCGACGCACCCCTGTGGGAGCAATATCTCAAATACATGAAAGACTTATTCAGTCTGAACTTGGGAACCTCAATCACCACTCGCGGACAAACCGTGTGGCAAATTATCGGAGATTATTTCCCCGCTACAGTGGAATTAGCAGTTTGTAGCATGGCCATAGCTTTAATTGTCGGCATCAGTATCGGTTCCCTGGCAGCATCCCGCCCCAACACTATTTTCGATACTGCAGGTCGTTTGTTTGGCATTATCACTTACTCGCTGCCGGCTTTTTGGGCCGGCATGGTTTTGCAATTAATTTTCGCGGTGCAGTTGGGCTGGTTTCCCTTGGGAACTCGCTTTCCCGTGACATTCCCCGCCCCCGAAGGCTACACAGGACTATACACTGTTGACAGTCTCCTGAGCGCTAACCCCGGTCAGTTTCTCACAGCTTTGCATTATTTGGCACTTCCGAGTTTGACGCTGGGCATTCTTTTGAGCGGCATTTTCGAGCGCATTGTCAGGGTGAACCTCAAGCAAACTTTGCAAGCAGATTATGTCGAAGCAGCTAGAGCTAGAGGCATTCCCGAATTGCAGATTTTATGGGCTCACGCTCTGAAAAATGCGCTAATTCCGGTGATTACTGTCTTAGGATTGACTTTTGCTGCACTGTTGGGCGGTGCTATTTTAACAGAGGTTACTTTTTCTTGGCCGGGGTTGGCAAATCGCCTTTACGAAGCCATTAGCTTGCGGGATTATCCAACTGTTCAAGGTATTGTGGTGTTTTTTGCGGCAATTGTCGTAATTGCCAGCATTGTAATTGATATTTTGAACGCTTACATTGACCCGCGAATTCGGTACTAAAAATATCAAGGAAGAAGGAAAAAGGAAGAAGGGCAACGGATGCGCGAGAGTTCCACTCTCGGCTTTTTCAATCTGTACTTTCTGCGATCGCTTTTCGGTTGCAGCCAGCGGCGGCTCTGTAGAAGCAGTTGTCAAAAATATCGGCTTTTAGAGTGACGACACTTGGCAATTTATGGGCAATACTAGAGAAAATAAAATTCAACATTGGAGGAAACGCTGATGAGATTATTGCGAACAATCGCCGCTCTATCGGCTGCGTTGACCCCAGTGATGGCTGAAGCTGCCTTTAGCCGTCCCATGCCGGGAACAGCCGATTTTCCCACCGCCTCAAACCCCCGAGTAAATGTGCCTGTTTGCTTCATCGAAACCCCAAGCGGCACAACTTTTGATTTAGTCAGCTTGTGTGGCAGCAATGCTGAGCCCCAAAACACTGCTCCGGCTGCGGGCAACCCCGCCAATGCTCCTGCAAATAACCCCAATGCGGGCGCTCCGGCTGCTGCCCCCAACCCCAACACCATCACCAGAGATGCAGCAGGCGCCCCGATAACTACTCCTGCAGGCACGGCAAATCCCAACAATCCCAACAATGCCAATCCGGGAACTTCGCCCGGAGGTACTCCCAATAATGCCAATCCGGGAAGTTCACCGAGTACCAATCCCAATAATCTCAATCCGGGAACTTCGCCAAGCAGCAATCCCAATAACAGTGCGTCTCCCACGGGTGGAACTGGTGGCAACAGCAACGGCGATTTAGTTCCCAATCCCAGTCTCAATCTTCCGAGAGTGCCGCCGAGTTCCTTTAGCCCCGGAGGTGTTGCACCGACTAGAGATGCGATTGATGGCCCCCGCCAGTAATAGGCTCCGTGTCAGAACTTTTACAGCAACCGGGTTTCTCTGAAACGCTCTCTTTTTCAGGGATAGTTCACCCGCGAGAAAGCCGGAATATTTATTTGCCTGCTTAATATGGATGTCAGGTGCGATCGGCATATTGTGTAGCAGACTAGCGAAATAAAAGTTAAGCTAAGAACTTGTAGACGCTATCGGCTTGCGCACTCTTTCAAAACTGGACAACCAGGTAGAAGCAGTCATAGATAGCCAGCTTTAATCCGTAACAGGATTAGTTATCAGCAAAGGTTAAAGTTATTACCAGGCGGGTGCTCGCCAGCTCCAAGTTCTCAAGCTAAGCCATTAAACAGGCATATTTTGGTTAAGCCAGTGTGGTTGGGAAAGTACCGACTGATAACATTAGCAAGACAAAATTAACCCGATTATTCCGAGGCTCTTCATGAGCAAAATATTTGTTTTAGTAAATTGGAACAAAATTGCTCTAGACCCGATCGCACTTGAGGAGGACATCTAGTGTCAAACTTAGTTCAACGCTTAGAAATAACCGCTCATCCGCAACTGGAAAAATCCCTCGGCTATCGAGGAGATAGTCGCTGGGTAGCTTGGCGCTGGGAACCCGACATCGACCAACTTATATCCAGCGACGGCAAAACAGTCGGCACTGGCAATAATATGGCTTGGCTGGTATTTTTGCAGCACGATTTAGTCGATCCTGCCGTACAAAAGTACAACCTCGGCGAGGGCGATCGCTATTGGCTGCTTTTAGACACCGCAACTAGAAATCTCTACGTCGGCGAAGGGAAAACAGTTCAAAGTCTGCTCGAACAGCCGGAAAGTTTAGCTTTATTGGCCTGTCTGGATGGCGGCAGTGCCGATCGACAAACTGCTGAAACTTGGCAGCAAACCCTATCTCAACTAACAGCAACACCAGTTGTTCGCAACCTGACAAAAGCCCTTCCTTTCGGTATCGCCGCCGCTTTGATAGGTGCTTTAGGAGTCGGAACCGGATTGTGGGTAGTACCCGCGGTGCAGCAGAAACTAGCCGAAAAAACAGCTTTTATTTCCCCAATTAGTTCGACCGCCAACTGCGGGCCTGACGGTTCCGAGGATTTTTCAGCTTATATCGGTTCCTCAAGCAGAAATAAAGAACTTCACTTAATAGGCGTGTACGAAGCTAATGCCGATCGCGGGAACCGAAATTATTTATCTAAAAGTGCGATCGAAATTAAAGTAGAACGCCGAAACAAGCCAATAATTCTCGCACTTTCAGCCTACGAACCGGTGCAATGGAACATTACCACAGAACCGGGAGCCGTTATCGAAAAAATCATTGTTAACGGATACCACAACCAAACTGTTTCAGGAGTTTCGGGAATTCCAATAGAAGAGCACAGCTACGAAGAAACCGGAAACTATATAGGCGACTTTATCTACAAGTGGGGTGCTACCGCTGAAAGTTCCAATACTTCTTCCCTCGTGACTAAATTGGAACAGAGAAATCGCACCAGTTTAACTTCTTTTCAAGGATGCTACAGAGGTACGAGTTTTACGATTAAGTAAGACTTTCCACGTCTAGTTCGGTTATTACTCGATCGAGCGTTTTGTTTTGACTCCGATCTTTTTTTGGCTTCGGAGGGCGGGTTGCTAGTTCAGCCTCAAGTTCATCCATTGTGAGGATAGGTAACTCAAATGCCTGTTTAAACGCTTCGATGTCTTGCAGTAAATCTTCAGCCGTGTCCCCTGTAGGCATCGCAGGCTCTTTCTGATAACCGATAAGCGTCTTGTCGCGTTCGTAATACACGATGCGGATACAATAACCGTCTGGATCGTGAAATACGCGGTAAGTCCATAACATAGTCATTCCTCCTGTTGGCCACGAAAAAAAACAGTATTATTGGGTTTTTCACCAATCCGTTCGATCGCAACGACACGGACTTGTTCTTCCACGTTGTAATATACCCGATACACGCCGATACGCAATTCCCAATCGGCAATTTTTGTACCGTCATCTCGACAAGGTTTTCGATTCATGGTCATGACGGTTGGATCGTAGCTCAGGTTGGTTGTGATTCCGTCTACAATGATATTTCGCTCGCGTCTGTCGAACCACTTAAGATCGTCTTCGGCTTCTGATGTCAATTCAATGGTGTACATTTTGAACTGTTATTTGACAAGCTTATGTAATGACTGTATCATAGGCTATTAACTTTAATTTTTGATTCCCGACAATAACAATGCTAACAAATTTAAGATGAAATACTGGTACGAAACGCTCGCAGTAGCCCAGCGAATTTTAATTGAATTGGGGAGGCGGCGGCGCAGCTTAGTATTGTGGAGTATTTTTCCAGTTTCTATTTTGCTAATTAACGGTTTGATTTTAAAAGAACGGGCTAATCTCACCACAGCAAAAGCCTTTGAAACTGCTGCACCTGCAAGCTTAGTAGGAGCCGCTTTATTTTTTAGCTGTCTCGGTGGTAGCGTAGCAACAGTAGTAGCAGAGCGAGAACAGCATACCCTCAAACGCTTGTTTATTTCCCCGCTGAGCGGCACTTCCTACTTTTTAGGAATTTTTCTAGCTCACACTTGCATCGGCATCGGCCAGGTAATTTTAGTATACACGATCGCCTCTTTTTTAGGAGCACAATTTCAAGGCTCTATTCTGTTAGGATGTGCGATTATTCTGCTAAGTATTGTATCTTATGTAGGTGTAGGCTTTATTCTCGGCACCCAGTTTGCGAGGCGCACTGAAGATGTCAACTCGCTAGTAGCCGCTTTCGGCGTTCCTTTGTTGATTTTAGGAGGCGCATTTTTGCCAACTTCGCTGTTTCCCAAAAGTCTGCTGGATCTCGCCCAGTACAATCCAATTTATCACATGAACGAAGCGCTGATGGGCGTGTGGGCTGACGGCAAAGATTTGGCTGATATTTCGTCGCACTTCGGGTTTTTGTGTATTTTTGCTGTTTTAATGATAGGAGGCGGATGGCTTTCTTACCGACGGATGTTGAGAGTAGAAAGAAGACTTTAAAACTATCTCATTATGTCGTAATTATTCATCTCTCTCTTCTCTTCCTCTGCGCCCTCTGCGCTCTCTGCGGTTTAATCGTTCAGAAACAACCGTAAATATATAAAATAATACGGAGAATTAAAGCAGTGCTGCAAATAGAAAAGCTAAATAAGTCCTATGGTGAGCGTTCAGTGCTTCGAGATTTAACACTGCACATTCAATCGGGAGAAATTTACGGTTTGCTCGGGCCAAACGGGGCTGGGAAAACTACGACTATTAATATTTTATGCAATTTGTTAAATGCCGACAGCGGCAAAGTTTCCATCAATGGCGAACCTGTTTCCCAAGCGACCAAATTGTTAATAGGTGTAGCGCCTCAAGAAAATTTGCTTTACAAAAGCCTTAGCTGCGAAGAAAACCTCAATTTTTTTGCTCAAATTTACGGCTTAGAGCGGAAACAGCGCCGCTATCAAGTAAGACACTGTTTGAAAGCAGTAAATTTGACAGATAGAGCTACAAGCCCGGTGGAAACTTTGAGCGGAGGAATGCAGCGCCGTTTGAATATTGCCGTGGCTTTGGTACACCAGCCGAAATTAGTAATTTTAGATGAACCGACAACAGGTTTAGATATTGAAGCTCGCTATGAAATTTGGGATTTAATTCAGCGCTTGCAATCGCAAGGAATCACAGTTTTGCTGACAACTCACTTATTGGATGAAGCTGAGCGGCTGTGTCAGAGAATCGGGATTTTGAAAAATGGCAGTATTGTAGCTGAAGGTAGTTTAGAAGAGTTGCAAAAACTGATTCCGGCTCAAGAAATTATCGTAGTAAAAACCGACGAAGAAGCTGAAGTCATCGCCCGCGCTCAAAAATACAGTTTCATACCCCGCCGCTACGGTAGCGATTTAGCTTTTTGGCTGCCGGAACGTTTAGAATTAAAAGAGATTATTTTGCTGTTCGATGGAATTTCTATTGATTCAATCGCTCGGTATCCGGTGCGGTTAGAACATATTTATGTAGAAGTAACTAAACAAACTGTATCTTAATCAGCGTTCATCAGCGTACATCCGCCGACATCAGCGGTAAAAAAATCCAAATTCATCAGCGTTCATCAGCGTACATCCGCCAGCATCAGCGGTAAAAAAATCCAAATTCATCAGCGTTCATCAGCGTACATCCGCCGACATCAGCGGTAAAAAATCAAAGAAACCGGGTTTTTTCCCATCTCTTCACCTGTAACAAAGTATCTCCCAAAAACCCTGTTTCTGGCCACCCGCACACAATCACAAAAACCCGGTTTCTGGTCACCCACCAAGCATGATAAAATAAACATCGGTGTTACTGACAACTCCCCACAATGGACGAAACCCTCGCCCCAGCCTATCTGTAACTGATTCAGACACTCCTGAATTGCCCCAACGGAGAGAAATCGCAGATATTACAGGATAACTCAGAATTACTGGGTCGGGAATTTCTGCAAGCTTGCGAGTCAGTAGCGGCAACCTTGACACAGCAAGGACAGGAAACTCCAGCTAGTTTGTTGCGAAATCTGGCCAGTCAGCTAGGGCAATTATTGGGGATGAACGATGACGGAGATAGCGATAACTCTGAAGGTAAAAATCCCCAATACTATGCAAACTGTATCCGAAAATTATTGCAAGCAGAAGCAGATAGCAAGAGCAATATTAAAGTGATTTACCATGCTGGCCGGGCGGCAACATCGGGTGCATCTCACTTTGGCAAATCTATAAAAAAATAGCTAAAATCAAGAAGCTAGTAAAACAGTAAAAAAAAGATCTGGTAAAGAAAATGACACCCGAAGATCGACAGCGCCTAAAAGCACACTTAAAAGAGGTAGCAGAAATTCTTTACAGAAATACAGATCCAACTGAGCTGTCAAATGCATGAAAGTATCAAAAAATATCTACGTCAAAAAATATTAGCAGCAGTGGGCCCCGAACTAGGTAGCTTTTTTTTTCAACAGTATCAGGAATTAAAACAGGAAGAAGCCAAAAAATAAAATCCGTAGTCGGGTTGCTGAATATTACAGATAATCAGGAAGAATATTTTGGATGAAAATCCTCTACTCAACTCAGCCCCATAAGGTCAAAGTGCGCTCTTTTAATCAGTGCCAATGAATCTTATGAAAGAGGAGAAAAAGATTGAGAAAATTTCACAGTAACCCCAGTCGATCGTAGTACATTACACAGATTAGTAAGCCGACAAAAATTTGAATTGCCTACATCTAAACAAGGTGTCCAAAAAATTACATTAGATGGAGGCAAAATCAGGCTGCATAACGAACACAAAGACGAGGCGTGTTATTGGAAAGATTATAAAGCCCTCTGCTTAGATAATCTTTATTGTGGAGCATTTTTTCAAAATAATCAAGATTTAATTGATTGGAGTAATAGCCAAAAACTTCTGCATCCTATATATTGTATAGGAGATGGTCATCCCGGAATTTGGAACCTCTTTCAAGAAATTGGAGTGACTGAACAAAAACAAGAAATTTTAGATTGGTATCATCTGAAAGAAAATCTCTATAAAGGCAGGAGGTTCAATGAAACGCTCAAAGCAAGCAGAAAGTCTGTTATGGTCAGGAAAAGTTAATGAAGTTATCAATTTATAGCGGTTCGATCGCGTGGTGAGGTATGCCCTATGCCCTATGCCCTATGTCCTATGCCCGTCGGAACATGTTACTGAGAAAGGCTATATTTAAATATGTGAAAAAAAAATCATTTAAAACATTTTGTAATTATTGAGAAACTCATCGCAGCCGAATAGTTAACTATCAATCTTATAAAGAAGAATCCGTAAGCTCAATCGGTTCTGGAACAATTGAATCAACGATAAAACGAATTGGACGCTTGAGTGAAACTATCGGGGGCGAGCGTGGAATATCGAGAATGTTTCCTCTATCCTTTCTCTTCGCTGTGCTTATCTTAATGGTCAACTTTCCACTTGATGTATTTGCAAAAGTGAGATGCACCCAATCCGTTCTAACTCTTCAGATAAATATTCTGGATGATAACCGTGGTCTAGGAGGATGGTAATTTTGGGAAGATCGAGGGGTTTTGACTCAAAGTAGTCGATGTTGAGTGTGAACATCTCAATTAATCCGGCATCATCCCAGAGATTGGCGCGAGTTCCGTGGGTAAAAAAGGGCAACCCTTGGGTATCAATAGCCAGATGCCTCTTAATGCCATTGGTGGCGAGAGTAGAAACAAAAACCCTTTGACTCCACACTGGCATTGCAGGTATTTTTTACTGCTTGGGAGTCAACGAAAGTCAAGGTCGTCCACTGCGGTTTTTTTTCACCTGTTCGCGCACTTGTCCATGTAGGAGACGCATCAATTCCTGGAAAACCCCAGCGGCTCGCCACTGTTTGTAGTGCCAATAGACGGTGGAATAGGGCGGTAGGTCTTTCGGCAAGTCTTGCCAATTGCACCCATTTTTTAGTTGATCGAGGATTCCATTGAAGATCTCTGGCTTTGTCCAATTACTCGGTCTGGTCTGCTTTTTGGTCGGTAATATCTCAAGCAACAGGGGTTCAAATATTTCCCACTCTGCATCGGTTAGGTCGATCGCATAAGTCATGAGACTGGGATTAGCTGGTTTCGAGTACCTTAATTCATATTCTAAAAGATGTCAAATGGGCTCTATATAGCGTGCCGTAAGTCCTGTACTATTGCATAACTTCTTAAAATTGGTACTAATTGATACAAATGCTGTTTAAGTTAAATAAGTGTAAACCAAGATTAATAATTGTAAATAAATATTTAAACAATACTTCGGACAGTTTTTGATTGCCAACCGTATAATAAGGGTTTCAAGGCTCCAAGGCAAGTTCCCTACCAACGGAAAATCGATGGTTTCAGACAGCGAACTAAAAACTGTCCGGACTATTGTTAAATATAAATAATAAATATAAATAAATATAAATAAACAAGGGAATTGGCCGAAAACATGAGCAAAATAAGGAACACTTAACAACATTAGATATGTCACTGCGATACAGAATTTTTCCAGAAAAAAGGCGTGGTAGCCTAAAGGTTCTTATCAATAGGTATCAACCAATTAGGATAATTGAAGCCCATAACGGATTGTCAGCTATTGTTGCCAGTACTGCATCCATTTCAGATGAAGATAGTAGAAGCATTGAATTCGACGGTCTTTGGGTTTCTAGCTTAACTAGTTCAGCTTCAAAAGGACTCCCAGACACCGAACTAGGTAGCATAGAAAGACGTTTAGAAACCATTGGGGAAATTCTCAACGTTACTAATAAACCCTTAATTGTAGACGGTGACACGGGCGGGGAAGCTGTTAATTTTGAGTATCTTTGTAGCAGGCTTGAAAATTTGGGCGTGTCTGCTATTATTGTCGAGGACAAAAAATATCCGAAGCGGAATAGCCTTTCAGCAGATGTCTCGCACATTTTGGAAGATCCTGAAGTTTTTTCCAATAAAATCCGACGCGGTCGAAAGGTTTTGTTGTCGAACGACTTTATGATCTTCGCCAGACTGGAAAGTCTAGTTGTCAATCAAGGTATAGACGATGCTCTTGCCAGAACACGGATGTATCTCCAAGCTGGCGCTGATGGAATCATGATCCACTCAACAAAAAGAACGATTGACGAAGTTTATTTGTTCTTGGAAGGATACGAAGCTCTTAGTAATGAGCTTGGCTTCCGAAAACCGATTATTTGCGTTCCTACTACCTACAACAATGTGACTATTGAAGAAATGTTTCAGCATGGTGTTGATATCATTATCCACGCGAATCATCTCTTGCGTGCAGCTCACAGTGCTATGCAAAAAGTTTGCGAAACCATTCTTAAAAACAATCGAACTCTAGAAGCAGAAGAAATGTGCACCTCCATAACAGAACTTTTTGAACTTGTAGGCTTCAACGATGCTGTGGCAAGAGATAAATTTTTCACAACAGGACTTACGCAAGTGGCGCATGGTGATGAGTGCTCGCGCCCTCACTCCAATCCGTAAACCGTCCGGGGAACCCACAAGCTGATAACCGACTCAAAACCTTAATAAATTTTTGCTGATGTGGGATTGCACACTAACGTCGAGATATTCCGATGTTTATCGTCTAATTTTTGAGTGCATGGTGCGACGTAGTCGCTATTGAGCGCTTGTGACAGTTGCGTAAGTCCTGTTTCACAAAGTCTGTTCAGAAATTAAATAATATAAGGGAGCGAACAAAGAATGTAATAATCAAATAGGCAAATAGTCTTAAAAGCCTTGTAAAGTTCTAAGAACCTGTTTGAAAAAATGGTTGTAGAGTAAAAGGGTTTATTGAGAAGACCCGAAAATGATACGATTAGCATACGACACAGACCTCACCGATGACCAGTAGCAAATTTTAGCACCCCTGATTTCGGCAGCCCAACCCGGAGGACGACCCCGCTGCCGGAATATGCGGGAGGTACTCAATGCCATTTTCTACTTGCAAAGCAAACGGAATTAAGTGGTGAGCCATGCCCCATGACCTACCCAAATAGCAGAGTGTATCTACCTATTTTCGGGCGTGGGAGGCAGATGACACATGGCAGAGGCTCAACGATGAATTGCGGGTGATGGTGCGTTTACAAGCCGGACGCTTAGCCCAACCCAGCACAGTCCGTGTTGATAGTCACTCAGTGAAAACGTTAAGTGGAGGGGAAGAAATCAGCTTTGATGGGGGTAAAAAAGTCAAAGGACGCAAGCGAACAATTTTAGTCGATACGTTCTTGCCTGGTTTTGGCTGTATGCGTTCAGGGTGCTGGACGTTCTGACCGTGCAGCCATGAGGTTACTTGCCACCTTTTTTGCACGAGTTGGGACTTTCAAGAAAGGGATTTGGGTGGATAGTACCAATGCCGTGCAGGAGTTTATTGAGTATATAGCTCAAGATTTTACTTGGCAGTTGGAACACCTCAAGCGTACAGATGAGAACCCAAATTTTAGGGTTATTCCCAAGCGATGGGTAGTGAAACGAACCTATTCTTGGTTTGGTCATTATCGACGATTGAGTAAGGATTATGAATTTTTGCCGACAACGAGTGAAATGATGATTTTTCCTGCTATGGTTCATTTGATGGTTCGACAATTAAAGCCTTAATCTCATACTGGATAGGCTTTTTTTTTTAACGTTTTAAACAGGTTCTAATGAATGACTTAGCAATCATACTTGTTCTTGCTGCAGCTTTTATCCATGCTACTTGGAACTTACTCGCAAAGCGTGCAGGTGGAGGAGCGGCGTTCGTTTGGCTTTTTGCTGCACTTTCAGCGGTCATTTATGCACCTATTACAATTGCGGTTATCATACTACACCCACCACATATAGGTTTTACGGAGTTTCTATTCATAATTGGGAGCGCTATCCTTCACCTGATGTACTTTCTGTTGCTACAACGAGGCTACAACACAGGCGATCTCTCGCTAGTTTATCCCCTTGCACGGGGTACTGGTCCTATGTTCTCCACTGTGGCTGCTATTGTGCTTTTTGGGGAACAACCTACTCCTATGGCTCTGGCGGGTGCAATTGTCATTGCGTTCGGCGTGTTTGTTCTGACTGGCAATCCGCACCAATTCCAGAAAACAGGTAGCCGCTCGACGGTGGCCTATGGTATCCTTACTGGTACAATTATTGCTACGTACACTCTATGGGATAAACGTGCTGTAAGTGCGTTCCTAATCCCACCGCTATTGTTGGACTATTGTTCCACTTTAGGTCGTGTAGCGTTGCTTGCCCCGTTTGCACTCCGTCACTGGAATGAGGTTCGCACACAATGGCGTGACCATCGTCTCGAAGCCCTTGGTGTAGCCTTTCTCAATCCTCTGTCTTATATCCTCGTTCTCACCGCGCTGGTTTTCACTCCTGTAAGCTACGTGGCACCATCTCGAGAAATTAGCGTTCTTATTGGGGCTTTTATGGGAACGCACTTACTCAATGAAGGTGATGCTCCGCGCCGCCTTATTGCCGCTGCTGCAATGATGCTAGGGATGATTGCTATTGCTATTGGTTAGTAAACTGAATAGAACGAAGATAGCGAGATGAGGAGATAGAGAGATGGTTCTTGGCTTTTGGTTAAATAAATACGGATTTTTAAAAGCTCGAAACTGTACCATAATCAAGGAAAAAAGGTAGAAAATCATGGCAGAAGAAACTTACTTCGTCAAATCAAAAGTAGCCAATAAATATGACGGTTACATTGGTGAGAATATTCCTTTTTACTGGCCTGCTTTAAATTTTATTTCCGAGCGTGTGGCTGAACATTTTTCAGACCAAAACAAGCTAGATTGTATGGAAATCGGTTCCGGTAGTGCTAATTTATCCATAACAGTAAGTAAGCATATTAAGATGAAAAGCTTACTTTTGGTAGACCACAGTGCCGCTTTTTTGGAGGTAGCAAAACAAAAACTAGCTGAAACAGATTCAGTCCAAATAACTCCAAGTTTCAAGCACGCTTCTTTTTTGAGTGATGATTGGCAAAATGATATTGAACCAAATAGTAAAGACCTGATCTTATCATCACTAACGCTTGACCATATAGCTGACGACGACGAGTTTTTGTCTCTTCTTGAAAAGCTGCGAGGCTTGCTAAAGAAAGGCGGCTGCTTTGTTACAGCAGAGAAGTGTGCCAGTAGTGACATGACCACAAAATCATGGCAGTCATTTGCTAAGATGATCCACATTCGTGGCGAGAACAATCTCAAGAATAATTTCAAAAATCCCTCAGAAATAGAAGCATGGAAACATCATAATTTCACTGAAGATATCTTAAGACCGTTCGCTGATGTTTGGACGCTTACCGAAAAAGCAGGGTTTACAGTCGAGCATGCAGGTGGTGTTCCTTTGCCAGAACCTGAAAATTTAAACTACGACAACTTTTATGAGCTAAATAAAATCAGCTCATTTACAAGACAGGAAGTTTTTTCCTCAGACAAAGCACTGGGTGTAGCAATACTAATTTGCAAAAAATAAAGGGCATACCGATTTAAGATTTGTGATAGATCCACAATTCTAAATCTAAAATATTCATCCCCATATTTAAAGCAGGGCTGTTTCATTCTCAGGTTCAATTTTCGAGCTTTGTGTTTCCAAAGCCTCTGGCAGTAAGCAAAACAGCAGTTTTTAATAATTTAGGCTTTCTTACTAGGAAATATTGGCTAAAACCCTTGATTTCCAAGGGATAAAGCCATTGGAAAATCTTAGAAGGAAACAGCCCTGCATATTTAAAGGGGTATAGCTAATCCAAAATCTAAAATTCCAAGTTCAAAATGGATGGGCTTAATCCGAAACTTAATTCATGTGGAGATAAGAATGATAAGAGATGACATTATTCTCGAAGATACCACTCTGCGAGACGGTGAACAATCACCGGGCGTGGCTTTTTCAAAGGCTACTAAGCTAGCCATTCACGATTACCTTGTAGCTACCGGGGTGCGCTGGATTGAAGCGGGAATTCCAGCTATGGGTGGCGAAGAGTTAGAAACTTTAAAAGCGATGATTGCGCGTGGTAGTGATGCCACACTAGTTGCCTGGAACCGAGGTGTAAGAGAAGATATCGCCCTTTCATTAGACATTGGATTTAAGGCTATCCATATTGGTCTACCAACTTCCAACGTACATTTAAAGGAGAGTATAGGCAAAGACCGCAGTTGGTTGCTCGAGCAAGCCAAAAATCTAATTAAATACGCAAAAGACCGGGGGGCTTTCGTATCAATTAGCGCTGAAGATGTAGGTCGAACTGAAATTCCATTTTTGCAAGAATATGCGTGCGCCGTGGCTGAATCTGGTGCCGATCGCTTGCGTCTTTCCGATACCATCGGTATCCTAACGCCTGAAGCCTATGCCGAGCGTGTCCAAAGCGTTGTTAAAGTTTCTTCGATAGATGTTCAATGCCACACTCACAATGATTTTGGTCTCGCTGTAGCCAATACTCTTACAGGCTTACAAGCTGGTGCTCGCTATTTTCACGTAACTGTGAACGCTATAGGCGAACGTGCTGGTATGCCCGATCTAGCGCAAACGACTCTAGCGTTGAAAAAGCTTTACGGAAAAGATTTAGGTATTGATACCTCACGTTTGTATCAGCTCAGTAGAATAGTAGCTTCGGCCAGCAAGCAAAAAATAGCTCCCTGGCAGCCAATTGTTGGTGACAATGTTTTTGCTCACGAGTCGGGCATACACGTTAAGGGTATGCTGAAGAACGACAAAACTTTCGAGCCTTTTTTGCCAGAAGAAGTAGGAGGGCAGCGTAAGTATATCATTGGCAAGCATTCTGGGCGGACACTCTTACATCATGTCCTGAGAGAGCAAGGCGTAATTGTTGATGAAACCAAATTGGGGTATTGTTTAGATGAAGTGCGTACCTTAGCAATCCAGCAAGGTGGCTCTGTTAGCCCCGAAGAGCTACGGGATATATACTTTCGTATCTTAGAGGAAAAAGTAGCATGACTTTAGGTGAAAAAATTATTGCAGCCCATGCCAACCGCGATCGCGTTGAGCCAGGTGAACTTGTAACAGTTCGAGTCGATCGGGTTTACCTTCAAGATGGCAACTCGCCAACAATTCGTAAACTCTTTGCCGAAAATGGTTTCACCGAAGTATTCGATCCATCACGGATCGGCGTATTTTTCGATCATTCGGTTTTGGCTCCTGATATTAGAATTGCCGATCGCTTGCGCGAAGCCGAAGATTTTGCGGAAAAATTAGGTTTGTGTATTTTCAAAGCTGGCAGGGGTATCAGTCACGTTGTGGCTTTGGAAGAAGGATGGTTTGAACCAGGAACGATTGTGGTTGGTTCTGATTCTCACACTTGTACTGGTGGCGCTCTGCAATGTCTGGCACTAGGGATGGGAGCATCTGATATCGTCGCGGCGATGGTCACTGGTAAGACTTGGCTGCGAGTGCCAGACACGGTTTGGATTGAAACCTGTGGCATCCCCCAACAGTGTACCCGCGCCAAAGATGTGATGCTTTATACGCTGTTGCAACTAGGACAAGAACCATTTCTTTACAAATCGATTGAATGGAGCGGCAACTGGCTTGACACACTGAGCCTTGATGCTGTGGCAACCATTGCTAACCTGGCTGTTGAGCTTGGTGCAAAATGTTCATTCTTGCCACCGGGTCGAGAGCGACCCGATAATCTCGCACCTATTCATCTGCCGGCGGAGGGAGATCCGCGACGCTTTCGTCTTGACATCGATGGCTTGCCACCATTTATTGCTAAACCGCACTCGCCATCGAATGTCGTGCCTTTAGATGAATGTTGCAATGAGAAAATTAACTACGTTTTTATCGGTAGCTGTACCAACAGTCGCTTGGAAGATATCGCTGAGGTGGCTAGGGTGTTTGCTGGCGAAAAAGTTCACCCTAGAGTTCATTGTTTAGTGACTCCTGGTTCTCAAACAGTATATCTTGAGGCTCTGCGTCTCGGCTATGTGGAAACTATCATACGTGCAGGCGCGATCGTGACTCCGCCTGGATGTGGTGCTTGCCTCGGAACTCAGGGAACGATACCAGCATCGGGCGATCGCGTTTTGTCCACCATGAATCGCAATTTTCTCGGTCGCATGGGTAATCCTAAAGCAGATATCTGGCTTGCTTCACCGCTAGTAGCAGCACATACAGCCATTCACGGGGAAATACCTAAAACGGGAGATTTATTATGAGTGACATTTATCAAAGTTTGCGCGTGCGTCAAGTCTTCGGTGTCGTCTCTACCGATGATATTATTCCAGGACGATACAAGCACGCGTCAACAGACCCAGCGGAACTTGCAACTCATGTATTCGAGAATATGATACCAGGCTTGGCAGCAACTTTCAAACCTGGTGACGCAATTAGCTGTAACGATACCTTCGGAATTGGCAGTTCTCGCGAACAAGCAGTCAGTTCATTACTCGCCGCTGGCGTTGTTGCTGTCTTTGCTCCCAGATTTGGACGCATCTTTTTTCGTAATTCTTGGAATCTTGGACTTTTGGCAATTGAAATCGATAATTTACCCGCTTCGGAAGGGGAAGTCATCGATCTCAAACCAAGCCAAGGATTAGTAAAAGGTCCGTCTGGGATTGTACAATTTACACCTCCCTCTAGGGAGATGCTTGATATGGTAAGGCATGGTGGTTTGCTTGCTCAAATTCGTAAACAGGTCGTAAAAAAATAGATTTGAGATAAAATTATGCATCAATCTTTGGCAAAGAGGCACATCGAACCACTTAAAATAAGTTCTTTTCAAAGAATCTTACTAACAACGGATGGCACATTAACAGAAATATTAGAAGCTTATTTATTGGAAAAGATTCAATTAGTAAAAATATCCGAAAAGTTAGTCAAAATTACAAAATCTATTCCAGCTTTAGAGTTGGATATTGACACTCAAGTAATTGAGAGAAAAATCTTATTACAAGGCAAGATTAGCCTAAATAATTTTATTTACGCTGAATCTATAATTGTACCTGAAAGATTAGATACCAAGTTGAAAGACAGATTAATCAAATCGCAGGAAGCAATGGGTAGAATCTGGTTAGAACATAAACTTGAGACATTTAAAGAAATAATCGATTCAGCTATAGAAACAGCTGAAGACTTATCTGAGTTTTTTAATATAGCAAGAGAAGATAAAATGCTTTCTCGTACTTATCGAGTTTTTTCCAACAAAAAGCCGATAATAATGATTACTGAAAAATTCCCCGAAAGCTACTTTCTTAAAAGTTTTTAATTATCCAAGCTTTAACTATATAAATTATCAATTACCATATGGTAATCTCTAAATGAAAGTGAAGTTGCTTAAGCTAGTATACTTTTAATAATTGAGGTAGAGATGTTAGAACAAAGATTTGTTGAAATTGTAAAAAAATATCCGGAAAAAACCGCTATTGTTTATGACCAAAGAAGGATTAGCTATCAAGAACTTTATGCTCATATCAAGCATTTAAGTAACCGTCTTAGAACAATTGGTATCGGTCGAAGTGACTGCATAGCATTAATTTTGCCTAACTGTCCAGAATTTGCGATCGCCTTTTATGCTGCCGCTAAACTGAATGCTATAGTTTTGCCATTAAATCCCCTTCTTAAAGAAGATGAACTTAGCTACTACATTAATGATACTAAAGCTAGTACAATTATCACCGACAGTAACCGGGCAGATATTAGCCGTAATATCATCTCAAAACTAGAAAAAAACATAGAATTAATTGTGTTGGATGGTACTTATACATTTGCTAAAGAAGTAGATAAATTAACGATTACAGAAAGCATTTCTCCTTTCACAGGTAATATGCTTTATCAATATTCCTCTGGTTCTACGGGGAGACCTAAGAGAGTGTGTAGAACCCAAAATAATTTAGAGCGCGAAGTCATAAACTTTGCCGAAACTGTCAATATATCTTCAAGAGACAATATTTTATGTATAATTCCACTGTATCACGCACATGGATTAGGAAACTGCTTATTAGCCGCTACCTGTAATGGAGCAACCTTGGTGATTTTAGAGCAAGTTTCACATCAACAAACAACCATTGATGTGCCATTTGTCTTTAGATGTTCCAGGGTATTAGAACTCATAGAAAAAGAGAGAATTACTATTCTACCTGCTGTTCCTTATATTTTTAATACTCTGGCAGAAACACCCGCTGATGCTCAAGCCGATGTTTCCACAATGAAACTATGCTTTTCTGCTGGTAACTCTTTATCAAAAGAGATTTTTGATAAATTTTTTCAGCGGTTTGGCATTTCTGTGAGACAACTTTACGGCTGTACAGAAACTGGTTCTATTGCAATTAATTTAGACGAAAATCCAAAAGATAGCTATGATTCAGTAGGTTTTCCCCTGAGAAATGTAGACATTGAAATTACTGACGAACAAGGTAAAGAACTCCCTGCGGGAGCTATTGGAGAGGTAATCGTTAGGAGCCAAGCACTAACCAGCGGATATTCCAACAGACCAGAACTCAATCAACAGGTATTTAAGGATGGGTCGTTTTTAACTGGTGATTTAGGTAAGAAAGATGAAGTCGGTCGTGTTTACATTACTGGCAGAAAGAAAATCTTTATTGACACAGGAGGTCACAAAGTCGATCCCTTAGAAGTAGAAGATGTTTTGATAGGGCATACTCAAGTTAAAGAAGCTGTTGTGGTTGGAATCAAAGGCTTATATGCAGGAGAAATTATTAAGGCAGTTATTGTCCCCAAAAATCTAGAGATTTGCGATGAAAAAGATATTTTATTTTATTGTAAAGAAAAGTTAGCTGACTTTAAAGTACCGAAAATTATTGAGTTTCGCAAAGAGATTCCTAAAAGTCCATTAGGTAAAGTTTTGAAAAAAGATTTAATTGATACTTCCTTAGAGGAGATAAACTCATGAATAGCGTTGAACTCAAACAAAAAACTAAGAGTGTTGTTCTTAACGTCTTAAAAAATGTTGATATCGAAGAATTGTCAGACTATAGCAATCTTTTTAGCTTAGGCTTAGATTCTATCAATGCCATCACGCTTGTACTTAAACTACAAGATGCTTTTAATATCAAATTTGAAAGTCATGATATTAATTCAGAAAATTTTCAAAGCGTAGCAACTATTGTTAAGTTGATCGATGAAAAGCAAGGCTGATGAATTTTGGCTAAAAGTTGGGTGATATCACTACGGGCTTTCTTAGCTAGACCAAAGACTCCAGCATGTCCCTAAAAACCTGAACCGAGAAAACTACAATGAGCAATTTTGCTGAAAGCAATTCATTAGATCCAAAGCAGTTAGCCAAAACAGGGGAAGATATCTGGCAAGCGATTAGAACTATTATCGACTTACAGAATCAAGCTCCAGCTTTGATGCCTGTTCCGCGAGATGAACATCTCCCTTTGTGTTTTTCTCAAGAAAGATTATGGTTCCTTTACCAGTTGCAGTCAGACAGATCTATTTATAATGTCTCCTTTGCTTTTCGCGTTCAGGGTTTGCTAAATATTTCTGCATTAGAGCATAGTCTCAACGAAATTATCCGACGCCACGAAGCATTACGGACTACATTTTTAGCTTCAAAAAACAAGCCTGTTCAAGTGATTGCTCCCAGCCTCAACTTAACGTTACCTGTAGTGGATCTTCAGGAACTCTGTGAAAGGGAACAAGAAACTCAAGTTTTACTACTGGTCAAAAACGAAGTTCAACAGCCCTTTGATCTCGAACAAGGATCGCTATTACGGTCTTCCTTAGTGCAGCTAGGTAAAAATGAACACGTACTACTCCTGAGTGTCCACCACATTGCCTTTGATGGCTGGTCTGAAGGTGTTTTGTGGCGCGAACTAACAGCCTTGTACACAGCTTTTTCAACTCTTAGACCCTCTCCCCTGCCGGAACTGCCCATCCAGTACGCAGACTTTGCTGTTTGGCAGCGGCAGTGGCTTCAAGGGGAAGTCATGGACACTCAACTGGATTACTGGAAGCAACAATTGGCAGGATCGCCTCCCCTGTTGGAACTTCCTACCGACCGAGTGCGCCCGCCAATACAGACAAACCGTGGTGGTATCAAACACTTTGGGCTAGATTATCATCTGACTCAAAAACTCAAAAGCCTTAGCGAAAAGTCAGGCGCAACCTTATTTATGACTTTGCTGACTGGCTTTGTCGTATTACTATCGCGCTACAGCAATCAACAAGACATTTTGATTGGCTCCCCAATTGCCAACCGCAACCGTAGTGAAATAGAATCTGTCATCGGCTTTTTTGTCAATATTTTGGTGTTACGTACTGACGTTTCTGGGAATCCCAGCTTTTGGGAGTTACTGCAAAGGGTGCGCCAAGTCGCTCTGAATGCCTATGCTCACCAAGATGTACCGTTTGAGCAAGTAGTAGAAGCTTTGCAGCCAGAAAGAAACCTCAGCTACTCCCCACTGTTTCAGGTGATGTTCGTTTTGCAGAATACACCGCCTGGAAAATTGGAATTGTCTGGTTTGTCTATAACTCCCCTAGAAGTAGAAAACCCGACAGCTAAATATGACTTAACTCTGTTGATGACGGAGACTGAGCAAGGACTGACTGCAAGTTTAGAGTACAACTCTGACTTATTCGATCGAGCTACAATTACCCGGATGGCAGGACATTTTGTCACTTTGTTAGAAGGCATTGTTGCTAATCCACAGCAGCGAGTTTCCGAACTGCCTTTACTGACTGTACCTGAGCAACATCAGTTGTTAGTGGAGTGGAATAACACTCAAGCTGAATATCCACTAGACAAGTGTATCCATCAGTTATTTGAAGAGCAGGTAGAACAAACCCCTGATGCAGTAGCAGTTGTGTTTGCAGACCAGCAACTAACCTACCGAGAGTTGAACAACCAAGCTAACAAAACAGCGCATTATCTACAAACACTAGGAGTAAAACCTGAAGTGCTAGTAGGCATTTGTATGGAACGTTCCATTAAAATGGTAGTGGCACTCTTGGGAATTCTCAAAGCAGGTGGGGCTTATGTGCCGTTAGACCCAGGGCATCCCCAGGAACGATTAAAGTTCATGTTGTCTGATTCACAAATGTCAGTGCTACTGACTCAAGAAAAGTTAGTAAGTCGGTTATCTGAAAAAAACATAGATGCAGTTTGTGTAGATACAGTTTGGGGACTAATCTCTCAAGAAAGCGAACACAATCCCATCAGTGGTGTTAAGCCTGAGAACTTAGCTTATGTAATTTATACTTCCGGATCTACTGGAAGACCAAAAGGTACGCTGATCGTCCACCAAGGACTCGTCAATTATCTTACTTGGGCTACAAAGACATATGCTGTAGATGGCTGTGGCGCTCCGGTTAACTCTTCGATTGGGTTTGACGCAACCATTACCAGTTTACTCTCTCCCTTATTAGTGGGACAGAAAGTAGTACTTTTACCAGAGGAACAAGAGATTGAAGCTCTCAGCGCTGCCTTGCGCTCTTACAGTGATTTTAGCCTGGTCAAAATCACCCCAGCGCATCTGGATATTCTTAGCCAATTGTTAGTTAACAACGAAGTTGAGGGTCAAACAAGGGCTTTGATCGTCGGCGGTGAAGCATTATCAGGCAAAAGCCTTTCATTTTGGCGTAGTTATGCCCCTAGCACCCGATTAATTAACGAATACGGTCCGACAGAAACCGTAGTTGGTTGCTGCGTTTATGAAGTTACAGAGCAGACCTCTTTATCAGCTTGGGTTCCCATTGGTCGTCCGATTTTTAACACTCAGCTTTATATATTGGATCGATACCTGCAATTAGTCCCTGTTGGTGTGCCTGGGGAACTCCATATCGGCGGTGTTGGACTAGCGCGGGGCTACCTTAACCGTCCAGAATTGACCGAAGCGAAATTTATTCCCAACCCCTTTAGCCAGGAAGAGGGCGCACGCCTTTATAAGACAGGAGATTTAGCTCGTTATTTAGCTGATGGGAACATCGAGTTTCTCGGTCGGATCGATCATCAGGTAAAAATTCGCGGCTTCCGCATCGAACTGGAAGAAATTGAGACGGTTTTAAGTCAACACCCAGACCTGCGGGAAGTGGTGGTAATTACCCGCTCTGACCAACCAGACAATCCGCGTTTAGTAGCTTATTTTGTACCACATCAAGCGCAAGCTCCTACTCCGAGTACATTGCGTAACTTTCTTAAACAGCAACTTCCAGATTATATGCTGCCTAGTGCCTTCGTCAGCCTAGAAGCAATCCCCCTGACCCCCAACGGCAAGGTAGACCGTAACGCCCTACCTGCACCAGATGCCTCCAGTCTCAGTCAGTCAATGGGCTTTGTTCCACCTCGTACCCCCACCCAAGAAGTTTTAGGTGGTATTTGGGCTGAAGTCTTGGGATTAGAACAAATCGGCATCTATGATAACTTCTTTGAATTGGGAGGACATTCGCTGCTAGCTACTCAAGTCATCTCGCGGTTGCGTCAAGCCTTTGGTGTGGAGTTGCCCTTGCGCTGTTTGTTTGAATCACCTGCGATCGCCCAGTTAAGTGAGTCGATTGAAGCTGCTCGCCACAATGGCCACAGCCCAATAGCGTTTCCGATACAGCCCGTGTTTCGATCTGAGGAACTGCCCTTATCATTTGCTCAAGCTAGACTGTGGTTCCTAGATCAACTTGAGCCTGGAAGTAGTATTTACAACATACCATTTGCTGTGAGTGTTAATGGTTTTCTCCACCTAGCCGCCCTAGAGATGGCCTTGCACGAAATTTGTCGCCGTCACGAAGTCTTGCGTACTACCTTCCCGATAGTAAATGGATCTCCAGTCCAGGCGATCGCCTCTACCCCAAATTTAACCCTATCAGTAATAGACTTACAGCAATCAGAACAAGAGCAATCTCATACAGTCAGACGATTAATTGCTGAGGAAGCCCAACGACCTTTTAATTTATCAAAGCCTCCTTTAGTACGAGTCACTCTACTGCGACTGGGCGAAACATCTCATGTGCTGCTGGTGGTGATGCATCACATCATCTCTGACGGCTGGTCGATTGCTATATTTATGCGAGAATTATCTGCACTGTACGAAGCATTTTCTCAGGGTGTACCTTCTCTGCAAGGCACTACGCCTGCACCTTTACCAGAGTTGCCCATACAGTATGCAGACTTCGCTGTTTGGCAGCGACAGTGGCTTCAAGGTGAAGTACTGGAAACTCAACTTAACTACTGGAAGCAACAGTTAGCAGGAGCGCCGCCATTACTGGAATTGGCTACCGACCGCCCACGTCCTCCTGTTCAGACTTTCCGAGGTGGTAGCGAGTCCTTTGAACTCAATCATCACCTGACTCAGCAGCTCAAGCGCCTGAGTCAACAATCAGGAGCAACCCTGTTTATGACTTTGCTGACAGGGTTTGCCATCTTACTCTCACGCTACAGCAATCAAGAAGATATTGTTGTCGGCACTCCGATCGCCAACCGCAATCGCTCTGAAGTTGAATCAGTAATTGGCTTTTTTGTCAATACTTTGATATTGCGTACTGACCTTTCAGGCAATCCGAGTTTTGAAGAGTTACTGAATCGGGTGCGGCAGGTGGCTTTGGATGCCTATGCTTACCAAGATGTACCCTTTGAGCAACTGGTAGAGGTTTTGCAGCCAGAACGGTCTTTAAGCCATAACCCGTTGTTCCAGGTAATGTTTATCTTGCAGAATGCACCGTTAGGGAAACTGGAACTGCCCGATCTAAGTCTCACTCCTTTGGAAATCAACAACGTCACCGTCAAGTTTGATTTAATTCTGTTGATGTCGGAGACAAAAGACGGACTTACGGGGGTACTAGAATATAACAGCGATTTATTTGAGGCGACGACAATTCGCCGCATGGTAGAGCATTTGCAGATTTTGTTGGCAGGTATTGTAACCAATCCGGAGCAACGTATATGGGAATTGCCTCTGCTGTCAGCAGCGGAGCGACATCAATTACTGGTGGAGTGGAGCGATCGCCAAACAACAGAGTATCCTTATAAACTTGTCCCGCAGTGGTTTGAAGCCCAAGTGGAGAGAAATCCCAATGCAGTAGCAGTGGTATTTGAAGGACAGCAACTGACTTACCGAGAGTTAAATTGCCATGCCAACAAAATAGCGCACTACTTACAAACCTTGGGAGTTGGGACAGAAGTTTTAGTGGGAATTTGTGTAGAGCGATCGCTCTTAATGGCGGCGGTAATTTTGGGAATCCTTAAGGCCGGTGGGGCTTTTGTACCGTTAGACCCTACATACCCGCAAGAACGTTTAGCCTATATGTTAAATGAGTCACAGGCGTCAGTACTGTTAACTCAACAGCAGTTAGTCGAGAGGCTGCCTGCAAGCGGGGCAAAGGTGGTTTGTCTAGATTCAATTTCAGAAGCGATCGCCCAAGAGAATGAAGAGAACCCAGTCAGTAAAGTAACATCTGAGAACCTAGCCTATGTTATTTTTACTTCTGGGTCAACGGGAAAACCTAAAGGTATTTTAATGACCCATGAGGGTGTCGTCAGTCGCGTTGACCGAACGCAAAAAGTACACAACTTTACATCAGATGACCGCATCCTCCAACTAGGAAACATTAGTTTTGATATGTTTGTGTGGGAATTATTTATCCCACTATTAACTGGAGCCAGAATTGTTATAGGTAATCCGCAAAGAACCAGCGACTTTGATGATTTGATTAAGCTCATCGATCGCGAACAAGTCACTATCGCTAGGTTTGTACCTCCAATGCTACAAACCCTGCTCGATCAGAAAGAATTCGCTTCTTGCAAATCTATACGACGCGTTATTACCGGAGGTGACAAATTAACAGTTAGTTTGATGGAAACATTTATCCGTCATACCAAGGCCGAACTTTACAACCAATATGGACCGACAGAAAGACCATCATCTATTACCTGGTGTTGTGAAAAAGGGAGTGGCAAAACCTCTATCCCAATCGGCAAACCGTTGCCAAACACGGAAGTTTACATTCTGGATAAAGTAGGTAATTTAGTCCCCGTAGGTGTAGCGGGCGAACTCCATATTGGAGGGTGTGGTCTTGCGCGGGGTTATCTCAATAATCCCGATTTGACAGCGAAAAAATTCATTCAGAATCCCTTTAATAGTAAGCTGGGTTCTCGACTCTATAAAACAGGAGATTTAGTTCGCTATTTACCGGATAGTAATCTGGAATTTGTCGGTCGGATCGACAACCAGATTAAGATTCGCGGCTTCCGGATCGAACTGGAAGAAATCGAGACTGTTCTCAGTCAGCACTTAGATATACAAGAAGTAGTGGTGATTCTTTGCGAAGACCAACCGGATAACCCACGCTTGGTCGCCTATTTCGTTCCCCAGAAGGGACAAGTTCCTGCTCCCAGTACACTGCGGAGCTTCCTCAAACAGAAGTTGCCAGACTACATGCTGCCTAGTGCCTTCGTCAGCTTAGAGGCACTCCCTCTGACCCCCAACGGCAAGGTAAATCGTCATGCCCTGCCTGCACCGGATGCATCCAGTCTCAGTGAGTCTACCAGATTTGTTTTACCTCACACCCCGACCCAAAAGATCCTGGCTGCTATCTGGATGGAAGTCTTGCGATTGGAGCGGGTCAGCATTCACGACAACTTCTTTGAACTAGGGGGACATTCCCTACTAGCGACCCAGGTTTTTTCGCGGTTGCGTCAGGCCTTTGCGATAGAGTTGCCCTTACGCAGTTTATTTGAATTCCCGACGCTGGCGGAGTTGGCGGAGCGGATTGACAAGATTGATTCGATTGTGAAACGGTTACAGGCTAATTCGATTGAAATGTCTGGCAACCGAGAGGAAGTAGAGCTATAAACCCCAAGATTTTTCCACCATCATTAAGAGAGGTTAATGAAGTAAAATGACACAGACTAAAGAGCCAGTAATAAGCATTAACAAGCTCAGTCAAAAGCTACTCAATAACGAACTTAGAGAGCGTCTACTCAACCATCCTTTTTTTGAAACCATTAGAACTGTAGGACTCACAAACGACGAAGCTGGTGTTTTCTAGGGTCAATGGTGGCATCCCTTGCACTACTTCCCTACTTTTCTATCTCGCACCATTGCTGTTATGCCAAAAATGGAAATTAAAACAGCCATTTCCAAGATTCTTTTTCAAGAAGTTGGTGAGGGGAATCCTGTAAAAGCTCATGAAAACATCTATATCAAGACCATGACTAATGTTGGTTTCAAGAGGGAAGTTGTTACTGATGCCGTCCCTTTTTATGCAACAAAGCAGTTAATAAATGGCTATGAAGAGGCTTCAGGGAATTATTTAAGGGGGCTAGGCTTTCTTTATGGAACAGAAGTTGCAGATTTGGTAATGGTTTCAGGTATTGGCGAGGCTGTTTGTCGAGTCACTGGGAAGAAAAAACTGCCGTGGGTTGACATTCATGTTGCCCAAGAGCCGGAGCACGTTGAGAAAGCGAACGAAGCCACAAACCCAATGTTTTCCCCAGATGAAGAGGCTCTAGTAGTCCAGGGAGCTGAAGAGATGTGGAACTTGTGGATTGCATTCTTCGATCGACTGAACGATCGAGATAAAGCGTTTTAGTGAGATTAAGCCGAAATACTTATAAAGCAATATCACCCATCTCATTGACTTTACAGGATTTCGGCTCGATCCTTTGCTAAAAAGCGTTCACCCAGCAGTTTCTCAAGGATAGCTAATTATGCAAAAAGCAATGCCAAAAGTAAAAGCCAATTCTTATTTCGAGGTATTTTAAGAGAGTTTCGAGAATTGACACATCAATAGGAAAAAGTTATAATTTTTATTGAAAATCTAGATCTTTTTTTAAAAGTACACATTTAGGAGTACAATGGATGACTGAAAATATTCCACAATTACTGGTACATCGCTGTGCCTACCTCAATGGCTTCATCAGAGCGCAAAATTAATATGCTCCCAACAATAACTTCATTCTCCATAACTAACAAAAGCTAGCATGCAAAGTATACAAGAGCAATCTAACGAGCTGACAAATGAGCCAAAAGCATCGAAAAAATGGTGGGCAATGGCAGCTATTGGCATTAGTGGGTTCGTATGTACTGTAGATATCAATATCGTCAACCTTGCCCTTCCTACCTTGATCGAATCGCTGCACACTAGCTTTGCTAACATCCAATGGGTTTCCTTAAGTTATCTACTGGTGTTCGTTGCTTTTAGTCTAATTGCGGCGCGTCTAGGCGATATGTGGAACAAGAAGTGGTTGTTTCTTGCTGGACTGATTCTGTTCACCATCAGCTCCTTATTTTGTGGATTTGCACCCAATGTAGGCTTTTTGATTGGCTTTCGAGCGCTCCAAGGAGTGGGAGCCGTGTTAATATCGGCGCTTGGCTCAGCGATTATTACGGAAGTGTTCCCAAAAGAGGAGCGCGGACGTGCATTGGGCATTATCAACGCCATTATCTTGATAGGAGCTGCTAGCGGACCAACCATAGGAGGACTTCTGATTAGCCTCGTAGGGTGGCGCTTAATCTTCTTGGTGAATGTGCCAATCAGTATAATTGCCAGTTTGATTGTCGCTCTAGCCGTGCCAGATTCGCCGTCCGGTGAAGTCAAAAAAGACTTTGATGTGGCTGGAGCGCTGCTAGTAACAGTAACATTGGCCTGCTTTGCATTTAGTATGACAACAGTACAGAAGGAGGGCTTCGGCTCTCCAATAGCGCTGATTATGCTGGCAATAGCAGCGATTGGCTTAGGGTGCTTTCTGGTAGTAGAAGCCCGCAGTAATTCGCCAATGCTCGATCTCAAGATTTTTCACTCTTTGGAGTTGAGCTTGGGTCTATCAATGCGTTCGATGGTGTCTGCCATTATGGTAGGAGTGATTTTTATCCTGCCTTTCTTCCTGGAATTAGTTAAACACTATTCAGCCCAACAGGCAGGATTGTTGCTAGCAATAGCGCCGATTTTCACTGCATTGATGGCACCCATTTCTGGTACATTGTCCGATCGCTTTGGCTCACGAATCATCAGTTTAATTGGGCTGGTGTTAATGGAAGTCGGGTGTTTAGCTATTAGCACTTTTGACACCCAATTGACTGTTCTAGGCTATATTGTCCGGCTCGCACCATTGGCATTGGGAATAGGAATGTTCACTTCACCTAACAATAGTGCCATTCTGGGATCCGTGCCCCCAGACCAGGTAGGCCTTGCTTCGGGGTTGTTGACTTTGTCAAATACGTTGGGGCAGACAATGGGTTTAGCGCTCATAGGTACTTTATTTTCGCTTTTGACTACCATTAGTGCGAATCTTCCCCCTAACATTGATGTCACAGAAGCACCGATTGAAGCATTAGTGGAAGGTGTGCACATGAGTTTTCTGTTGATTGCCCCAATTCTAATGGTGACTATAATCCTGGCAGCTTTCTTGTTGTGGTTGGAGCAAAGGAAAGACCAAATACAGACAGAAAGCAAGGTCGATCTAAGCTGAATGGCACTAAAAAAGGTAAATCGGCTTGAAATGTCAGACAAGCGAGAGGAAGTGGAGCTATGAAATCTATTGAAGAGTTTTTGTCTTACCTTTGCAGTTTGGATGTAAAGATTTCGGTTGAGGGCGATCGCCTGCGCTGTAATGCTCCTCAAGGAAAACTCACACTAGAGTTGCAAGCTCAGTTAGCTGAACGCAAAGCAGAAATCCTCGCGTTTCTAAACCAGCGTCAACCAGGTTCCTATCCTACTCTCGAACCCATTCAGGCAGTTCCGCGAGATAGCGCAATTCCCCTGTCCTTTGCTCAACAACGACTCTGGTTCCTAGACCAACTGGAGGGGGAGAGCGCTACCTATAATATGCCTACTGCCCTTCACCTGATTGGGTCGCTTCAAATAACCGCTCTTGAGATGGCTGTGCAAGAAATTGTGCGACGTCACGAAGCATTGCGTACCAACTTTGAGATGGTGAATGGTTCGCCAATTCAAATTATTCACCCCAACCCGAAAGTGAATATGCAAGCGGTGGACTTGCAAGATTTTACAGAAGTTGAACAGTCAGCACAGGTGCAACAGTTAATTACCCAAGAAGCGGCGCGATCGTTTAACCTAGCGCACGATCGATTGCTGCGTGTTACCCTACTTAAGTTGGGAGAAAATTCCCATGTGCTGCTGCTCGTCATGCATCACATCGTCTCCGATGGCTGGTCAATGGCGATATTCATGCGCGAATTGTCTGCAATTTATCAGTCCTTCTCAAAAGGAGTGCCGTCACCTTTACCAGAATTACCCATTCAGTATGCCGACTTCACTATTTGGCAGCGACAGTGGCTTCAAGGAGAAGTACTGCAAACTCAACTCAACTATTGGAAGCAACAGTTAGCCGACGCACCGCCTCTACTGGAATTGCCTACTGACCGACCGCGACCTCCAGTTCAGACTTTTCGAGGTGGCATACAGTCTTTTCAACTGGATCAAGACCTCACTCAAAAGCTCAAAAAACTCAGCCAACAGTCTGGGACAACGTTGTTTATGACCCTGTTGGCTGCCTTTGTCACTTTACTTTCACGCTACAGCAATCAGTCAGACATTAACGTTGGTTCCCCAATTGCTAACCGTAATCGCAGTGAGATTGAGTCCCTAATTGGTTTCTTTGTTAACACTCTGGTACTGCGTATCCAATGTGCAGGCAATCCGAGTTTTGAGCAATTACTGCAACGAGTACAACAGGTAGCTTTGGATGCCTATGTCAATCAAGATGTACCTTTTGAGCAACTGGTAGAAGTTTTGCAGCCAGAACGTTCTTTAAGCCATAACCCGTTGTTCCAGGTGATGTTCGTTTTCCAAAATGCGCCACAGAAAAAATTAGAATTGCCTGGTCTGACCTTAACTCCTCTAGAAGTGGAAGACTTCACTGTCAAGTTTGATTTAATCCTATCGCTCAAGGAGACAAAGCAGGAACTTGCAGGAGAGTGGCTTTACAATAGCAACTTGTTTGATGCAACCACAATTGCTCGTATGGTCGACCATTTCCAAACAATGGTAGCAGGGATTGTAGCTCATCCACAACAGCGAGTTTCCGAATTACCTTTGTTAACTGAAGCTGAGTTAGACCAGTTAGTGGTTGAGTGGAACAGTACCCAGGTAAATTATCCCCAAAACAAATGTATTCATCAGTTGTTTGAGGAACAGGTAGAACGAACTCCGAATGCAGTGGCACTGGTGTTTGAAGACCAGCAACTAACTTACAGAGAGTTGAACAACCGCAGCAACCAATTGGCCCATTACTTGCAACAATTGGGTGTAGGTTCAGAAATCTTAGTGGGACTTTGTGTAAAACGCTCTCCAGAGATGGTGATTGGAATGTTGGGCATCCTGAAAGCAGGAGGTGCTTACCTACCCCTCGACCCAGTATATCCACAAGAGCGATTAAATTTTATACTAGAAGAAACCCAAGCGCCTGTGCTGCTGACTCAAGCGTCACATCTGGAGGCAATGCCTCAACATAAAGCCAAAGTTGTTTGTTTAGATACTGATTGGCAGGCTATTCTTCAAGAAAGCAAGGAGAATGCAGTCAGTGAGGTAACTGCTAACAATCTGGCTTATGTCATCTATACCTCTGGCTCAACTGGCAGACCTAAGGGAGTCGCAATACCACATCGAGCTGTAAATCGGCTAGTATGCAACACCAACTACGTACAGTTAGACAAGAGTGATCGCATTGCCCAAGCCTCAAATTCTTCCTTTGACGCAGCCACTTTCGAGATCTGGGGTGCTCTCCTGCACGGGTCTAGGCTGGTGGTTATTCCTCAGAACGTTGTGCTTTCGCCCCAGCATTTTGCCACGTGCATCCGCGAACAAGCAATCAGTGTATTGTTCTTGACCACAGCCTTGTTTAATCAGTTAGCGAGTGTTGTCCCTCAGGCATTTAAAGACCTGCGACACTTGCTATTTGGTGGTGAAGCTGTAGACCCCAAGTCGGTCAAAGCAGTTCTTAGGAATGGACCGCCACAGCAATTGCTACATGTTTATGGACCGACTGAGAGTACAACATTCTCTTGTTGGTATCTGGTGCAGAACCTTGCAGAAGGGGCAACAAATTTGCCGATTGGTCGTCCCATTGCCAACACTCAAGTTTATATTCTGGATGAGTATTCACAACCAGTACCCATTGGAGTCAAGGGGGAGATGTACATTGGGGGTGCTGGTTTGGCTCTGGGCTATCTGAATCGCCCGGAATTGACCGCAGAGCGATTCATCAATAATCCCTTTAGCCAGAAAGAGGGGACACGTCTTTACAAAACTGGGGATTTGGTACGTTACTTACCAGATGGTAACATCGAATACCTTGGTCGCATAGATAATCAGGTGAAAATTCGTGGCTTCCGCGTCGAACTAGGAGAAATTGAAGCAGTCCTGGCACAACATCCAGAGGTACAAGAAGTGGTGGTTACTGCCCGTGAAGACCAACCCGGTAACAAGCGTCTAGTAGCCTATATCGTTCCCCACCATAAACAACCGATCATCAGTGAACTGCGCCGCTTTCTGAAGCGGCAAATGCCTGATTACATGATACCTAGTGCCTTTATGTTGTTGGAAGCCCTGCCTCTGACCCCTAACGGCAAGGTAGACCGGAAAGCGCTGCCTGCACCAGATATTGCCATCTCTCAAGAAGTTAGTTTTGTCGCAGGTCGCGACACCCTAGAATTGCAACTGACGCAGATTTGGGAAGATGTTCTAAATACACATCCCATCGGCGTCCAGCACGACTTCTTCGAGCTCGGCGGACATTCCCTTTTGGCTGTCCGTCTCGTGGCACGAATTCAGCAGCAGTTTGGCAAAACTCTGCCCCTAGCAACACTCTTCAAAAGCCCGACTATTGAACAACTAGCAGGTATTCTTCGCTCCTCAATAGATTACCGCCCTTCGTCTCCCTTGGTAGCAATTCAACCTACTGGAAAGCGATCGCCTTTCTTCTGCATTCACCCAGGTGGCGGTAATGTCCTCTGCTATATGGATTTGGCTCGTTATTTAGGACGGGAACAACCATTTTACGGCTTGCAATCACTGGGTTTAAATGGGGAGCAAGAACCTTTGAACCGAATTGAGGATATGGCAGCCTGCTACATTGACGCATTGCAAAGCGTTCAGCCTCAAGGCCCGTACTATCTTGGCGGCTGGTCTTTAGGTGGCATTATTGCTTTTGAGATGGCGCAGCAGTTATATGCTTCAGGACATCAAGTAGCTCTGCTTGCCTTGATAGATAGTTATGTACCTATCACCATCAATAAACCTGAAGAAATTGATGAAGCGATGCTGTTAGCCTCTCTTGCCAAATATTTAGGCGGTCTTTTTGGTCAAAAACTGTCCGTCTCAGTCGATAAATTGCAGCTACTCGAACCAGAGGAGCAATTGAATTATATTTTAGAACAAGCAAAAATGCTTGATATTTTGTCGCCTGATGTTGGTCTACAGCAAATGGGTCATCTATTCAAGGTTTTCAAAGCTAATCTCAAAGCTCTGTATCACTATACACCCCAGCCCTATCCCAACCGAATTACCCTCTTGTCTGCCAGCGAACAAGTCGCACAAGTAACTCAAGACGGAATGCTAGGTTGGGGCAAGCTAGCTGCTGGTGGTGTAGAAATACACTATATTCCCGGTGACCATTACGCGATCGTCCGAGAACCTCATGCCCAGCTTTTAGCCGAACGGCTGGGAACTTACCTTGATGGGGTAGCAAACAAACTATGACTAAAAGAGTTTTTAACTTCAACTCCGGTCCAGCAGTGCTGCCGTTGCCAGTGTTGGAAGAGGTGCAGCGCGATCTTATAGCTTTGCCAGGAGTGGGTATGTCAATTCTGGAACTCACCCATCGCTCCAAAACCTTCGATCGAATTATCAGAAGTGCAGAAAGTCGCTTGCGCGAACTACTGGGAATCCCGGACAACTACCATATTCTTTTTTTGCAAGGGGGCGCGAGTTTCCAGTTTTCGATGGTTCCGATAAATCTGCTTGCGAAGAACAGCAGTGCGGATTATATTGTCACCGGCTCATGGTCAAAGAAGGCTGTTAAAGAAGCCAAGCGTGTGGGTAAGGTGAACATCGCAGCAACGACCGAGGACAGCAACTTCTCGCGTATCCCACAACAAGATGAACTCAAGCTCAATGACAGCGCTGCTTACATCCACATCACAACAAACAACACAATTTTTGGCACGCAGTGGAAAACAGAACCCTCTGTTGGTAATGTGCCGCTCATTGCTGACGCTTCATCCGATATCCTCTCGCGACCAATACCCGTCGAGAAATACGCGCTCATCTATGCTGGAGCACAGAAAAACATGGGAGTGAGCGGAGTTGTGCTCGTCATCATTCGCAACGATCTGCTTGAGCGCATTCCTGATGGTCTGCACACGATGCTTGACTACCGCACTCACGTCGAAAACAAATCGCTCTATAACACGCCAAACACTTTCGGCATTTATATCATCAGCCTAATTTGCAAGTGGCTCCAAGACAAAGGTGGACTCGCTACTATGCAATGCGAAAATGAAGAAAAGGCAAAGTTACTTTATGATGCAATTGATATATCTGACTTTTATCGCGGTCACGCCAACGCTGACTCGCGCTCCATGATGAACGTTACGTTCCGCCTGCCGTCAGAGAAACTAGAACAACAGTTTGTAAAAGAAGCGACAGTTACAGGTCTCGAAGGATTGAAGGGGCACCGTTCCGTTGGCGGTCTGCGTGCCTCAATCTACAATGCTTGTTCGCGTCAAGGAGTCGAAGCGCTGATATCTTTTATGAAGAACTTCGAGCAAAAATATGGCTGAAAGAGGTTGATTAGTGACTGATACTGATAAATGTTATGGCGTAGTAAGCTTTAGAGGGGTTTTATGGAACTGCTGATTTTACCTGGCGACGGAATTGGACCTGAAATAACAGCAACAGTCATTTCGTGTATTGAAGCACTTGATAAACGTTTTTTACTCAATTTGCAACTGCAAGTGGAAGAAGTGGGTCTAGCAAGATTGCAAAAACATGGCGCAACCATGCCTGCGGATTTACTAGATCGTGCGAAAGCTGTTGACGGGATTGTTCTTGGACCGCTCTCTACTGCGAGTTATCCACCCTACGCACAGGGAGGCATCAACATTTCGCGCGAATTTAGGCAAAAATTGGATCTCTTTGCAAACATCCGCCCTTCTATTAGCAGACCGGGGATATCGAAGTATGCGCCGAACATGAATTTAATTATTGTTCGAGAAAATACAGAAGGATTTCTTGCGGATCGCAACATGATATTCGGTTGTGGCGAATTTATGCCCACAGAGGACTTAGCTCTAGCTGTTCGTAAAATTTCTGCCAGTGCCTCAAAAAGAATTGCTGAAACTGCTTTTGAGTTAGCCCTAAAAAGGAAGAAAAAGGTAACTGTAGTACATAAGGCAAATTCTTTAAAGCTAAGTGATGGGCTATTCCTTCGTGAAGTGCGACTAGTCGCTTCTTCATATCAGGATATTGAATTGAATGAAGTTTTTGTTGATGCTATGGCAGCTCTGCTTATTCGTAATCCTGAAAAGTTTGATGTAGTATTAACTACTAATTTATTTGGCGATATTCTATCAGATGAAGCCGCCGAACTTTCGGGAAGTTTGGGACTTGCAGCTTCTTTAAATCAAGGAGTAGATTGGGCAGTAGCACAGGCTGCTCATGGTTCTGCACCTGATATTAGCGCTCAGGATAAAGCAAATCCTACAGGATTGATGCTTTCTACCGCAATGCTATTAGAATGGATTGGAAATAAGCAGAATAATCTAAGTATGATGAAAGCAGCATTATGTTTTCATAATTCTGTAGAACAGGTACTTTCAAACCCGCATACACTTACTGTAGATATTGGTGGAAACTTAGGAACAGCTAACTACGGTCGATTGGTTGTAGAAACAATTGAGGGTAGCTCTAGCTAACTTGAATCACCGATCATTATATTTAAACGGAACTTACCCCCTGCGGGGTAGTTCGGTGGTTCGCGATCGTATACGAGATATAGGTCAATACGGTTCAGTTAAGGCTCAAACCGTGGTAAATTAGGTATGGTGTCCAAAAAAGGAGAGCAAGTTAGCGTGCATCTCAAAGAATTCTCATTAGTATCTCCCAAAATCCCAAGTACCGAAATATTCAAAGCAATAGAGATAGCGATACCAGCAACTGCAATCGAACAGGCTATTACTAAAACAAATGTTGAAGAGAAACGTCATCGTGCCCTGCCTGCACAACTGGTAGTGTGTCTGGTAATCGCCATGAGCCTGCGGTCGAAAGATTCAAGGCGGGATGTACTAAAAACTTTGATTGATGGTCAAAATGAAGCATGGATAAAAATTGGTAAATATTGGCAATTTCCGTGTATATCGGCAATTACTCAAGCCAGACAAAGATTAGGAGGAGGTGTGATGAGACAGTTGTTTCATTCTGCAAGTGCGACCAATGGCTAGAGTGGAAACAGTAGGAGCTTTTATCAACGAACTCAGAGTCGTAGGGATAGACGGAACCTGCTTAGATATCCCCTCTGGGTGATGAAAATGCCAGGGTTTTTGGTCGTCCGGGTAGCCGTCCGGGTACGAGAGCTGGGTTTCCCTTTCGCTAGATTAGTCATTTTAGTAGAGGCAGGAACACATTTAATCTTTGATGCCTTAATCTGTCCATATAAAATAGGAGAAAGAGTAAGAGCGTTAAAGTTATTACGTTCAGTAACGCCGGGAATGCTATTGATGTGGGATAGAGGCTTACATTCTTATGCGATGGTGTCAGCCACATTCAGCAAAGGTTGTGAGTATTTGGGACTCATTCCATCCAACGTTAAATTCTTAAACGAAACACAACTAGATTATGGTTCATATTTAAGTTGGATTTATCTATCAGGCAAATTAAGAAAAAAAGGATTTAAGCCAATACAGGTAAGAGTAATCGAGTACATAATTGAGCCCACATTCCGCACCCCAACTGGCACACACGCAGTTGGGGTGCCTTTTGAGAGTCTCCAGTCTAAGATAAGAGTCAGTAAGGAATGAGAATTAAATAACTTCCACAAGTTTGTGGGATGGGCGTCCCGCCCGTCCAAAAAGGACGGGCGGGACGCCCATCCCACAAACTTGTGGAAGTTATTTAATTCTCATTCCTAAGGTAAGGGCGATCCTATGGAACCGGTGTATCGCTCCAAATTCTGATTTTTCTACCAATAAATGGGGGTGCTGGCCTTGTCAACGGGAGCGTTCTCCAATTTAGCATTTGTACCCGTTTCGGTGTTCTTAGCCCCACACAGTTTGCTCAAATCAACTATCGTGGTATCCGAGCGCTGATAAAAACACAAAGGTCGATCGTTGGATTGAGAATGGGGTGGAGCAAAAGTAGCAGGGCTGGAAAAGCGCTCTGAAGACTGCCTCGGCATTGGGGATACTGGAACTTTCATCTCGGTGGTTGGCTCTGACGGTTGTGCATGGGCGGAGTCTGCCGTTACCATTCCTGACAGTAGCAGAAATGCCACCGAAAGCAGGAGGAGATTGGAGCGTTTCATATTACTTTTCGACAATCGGGCCTCTGAGACTATTAACAAATGCCAGGACTTCGGCTTTCTCTGGTTGATTGACGCTATTTTTATCGAGAGCTTGGGACACACCATTGGCAAAAGCGTTAAATTCATTGTTCGTGAGACCTCCATTCATTCCACTATGGGAAAGCTTCATAGTCCGCCCTGTATAAACACAAGGCCCCCCTGCCGCTTGGCAGAATTGATCCACTAACAACTGACGCAGCCTCTGTTTTGAGTTTGTGCTCAAGCCAATAAAGTATTTACCAATTAGTTTGTCACCGAATATGTTAATTGCTGAATCATCAATGACCTTTGCGATCGCGTTGTAGCCTCCTAGCCTAGTGTAGAGAGTATTTCCAGAAGAACCTTGTGCAATCAGATCTGTAGTTACTTTTTCTGGTGATACTTGTGCTGACATCGCCGGCGTAGAACGAGCGAAACTAGGGCTTAATCTGAAAGTAGTCACAGCTATGACTGTGATACAAATTAATGTCAACAACATTCCCAAAGATTTACTGAGTTTCATTGAAAATCTCCAATTGTGATGGTAATAGGGTTAATTGAATCTTCAGCACTAAGTCATTTACAGATAGATAGGCTTAAGAAGCCGGCAGCCGAAGTATAAGCCCAAGTAAACTTAGTCTTTCGCTCTGTGCGATGGGAAAGAGGCGATGGGAAAGAGGCGATGGGAAAGAGCGATCGCTCGTCACAGCACTTAATAACTTTAGCATCAAACTATCTTAGGGTAGATTTTGTAATATTTCTTAGATAAGTCAGCATTTTCTGAGAGATTGACTTCACTTTGTGTTGCGTCTTGTCAAAACGCGGTTAAACAAGTTGCATCGCAGCTAAAAGCTCAGGTGAAAAGTGCTAAGATTTAATCGAAGTTGTTAATCTCCGGTTAGTTTTGTGACTAGAGCCAGTACCGCCATTGGAGTCAGCCCCATAATTAAGGAACTTGTGCAGAAAAAGGCGCTAGCAATCCGACTAAGGCTGAAGGAAATCATCTATGTAGGGATACTGGCGATTGACAAGCTAGAGGAAAAGCGCTGGCAAGAATTGACCGATCGGGTGCATCAGATGCAGGTGAATGGGGAGATTTGAGGGAAAAAGGGATCTCGCACTTTTGGTGAAATGAGGTTCGGGGCGATCGTATATTCAAAAATTTTCCCGCCTATTTTTTTGGTATAAATAAGCATCTCGCAGTTGTTGCAAAGCTGTTTCTGAGAACAGGGATTTGACTGCAGCTACCAAGAGGCCCCATGCAAGCTGTTTATCCGCAGTAGTAGCGTATTTGAATTGATGAATATAAAACTGTGTCCAAAAATCAGGTGCTTTTTTGCCTTTCCAGCGTTTGTACCATCTGCCAAAGTCTTGAAGTTTCGGCAATTCTACTTCTAAAATTGGCGGAAAATCGGCATAACTGACAAAGCGACTGATGCCTTTGGCGTGCACGTACACCATGTAGCGACAGCATTCGATCCGGTAAATCTGGTCTGTGGAGATATTGAACAGCAGTGCAACAGTTTCTTCTGTGACAAATCTTGCCAGCGGATGAACGACTGGGGACTTGTGGATAATTTTCGAGCAAGCCAGGGTGCTTGATTTTAGCCCAAATGCTGCTATCATGGTAATTCAGACAGCTAGTAACTGTCTATTTAAGTTTTAAAGACGATCGCCCTTTAGTTGTCTAGGCCGGGGGGCGATCGGCTTTTTAGATATCTTTATCTTAAGGTGGTATGACACCCACTGTCAAGTATGGGTTTAGTTAGAGTAAAAGTCAGAGAATTAGCAGCGGAGAAAGGCTGGACGTTTAAGGAAGTCTCTGAACGCTCTGGAGTTTTGTATAATACGGTCAAACATTATGCCCGCTGTCCGGGGATGTCAACGGTTGATTTTACTGCTTTGCTGAAGTTGGCTCGCACGTTTGACGTGATGATTGAGGATGTGGTCGAGGTTTTGGAGGAATAGGTCGATCGCCCTTAAGTTGTCTACACCCGGGGCGATCGCTTTTTTGTATTTTTTACACTATAGCGATCCTAAATCATTTGTGAATTTCTTACTCCCGGACCGAACTCGCGGGGAGGGCTGGGGTGGGGTAAAAAATTTACGACTGCGGTCAGTTCCGCGATCGAGGAAGTCATTCAAAAACAAGCGCTAGCGACCAGACTAACCCAGAAGGAAGTGGTGTACTTGGGAATGCTGGCAATTGATGCACTCGATAAGGAAAGCCGCCAAGAGTTGGCAGATAAGGTGCATCAGATGCAGGTGAATGGGGAGATTTGAGGCTGAGGAAAACCAGGTCAAACCCTGATTGAATCAGTCCTATCAAATCCGCCCTTCATCGTCCTGTATTCATCTCTCTCTTCTCTGACTCTGCGTTAAGAGCGTTCTCTGCGGTTTAATCATTCCAATGCAACCGGAATTGATATTACACATGGGCGTCCAGAAACCGGGTTTTTACGAAAAGAGGCGTTGCAACCAGCAGATTAGGAAAAAAACCCGGTTTCGAGGAGTCGGAGTGCGTCCAGGACCGTATCTAGAATCTCAAAGGGTAGAATTCTCTGGAACTACCAACATCCGCGATTCTATTTCTTCCCAGGTTTTTGCTGATATTCTCACTGCTGCTGCTTTGCATTTAATGATTAAATAATTGGCATATAAATAATCTCTCACCGCCCTTGCTTCTTCGTTATATAATTTGACTATTTCTGGATTGAGATGGAGTGCGTTACACCAGGTATCTAAAAGACAATCTAAAAATGCTAAGTCTATTAGGTCGGATTGGTTAGCATCAGCAAATCGAGCTTTGAGTGCTGTCAGTTGAGCAATCAGTTCCGTCCAATTCACATCCTTGAAGATTTTGATTTTTTGAAATTCTTCGGCGTTGGCGATGGCCTTGGCGATGACGTTGGCGATGGCGTTGGCGTAGGCGTAGCCGTAGGCGATGGCGATGCTGTTAACCATGGCGATGGCGTAGGCGTTGCGGATGGCGTTGGCGATATCGTAGCCGATGCCGTTGGTGATGCCGTTGGCGTAGGCGTAGGCGTAGGCGTAGGCATGGGCGATGGCGTAGGCGTAGAGGATCGCCGCAGCACGTTTACCCACAGGCTTAAAATCATCTTCCGAGTCTTTAGTCGCTGCATCTGCCCATTGCAATAGCCCTTGCAACTTCGGCGCGTTAATGTACTTTTGAGCCTCTTTTTCCATTAACAGCAGCAAGTCATCAGCCCCATTTTTTGCACGCACCAACCCCGCTACCAACAAAAACACCTCTCGCCAGCGTGCATCGGAAAGATGGCCGGTAACTAACTGCTCAATTAAATTATTATCAGCAATATATTGCGCCGTGAGATATTCCTGAAGCGTCAAATGCGAAAACGAGAACACATCCTCAGCTCGTTCTACCAAAATCCCCTGTTGAACTGCAATAGCATTCAGAACCGCCTCACCGTCTAAATGCTTCGGTACATTCAAATTGCCTGCTAAAAAAGTTTTGATTTCCTCAACCACTTCTCGCTGCGAAAAAAACAGCTTATCAGTCTCAAAACCAGTATAAGCAATCTCCGATAACAAACTCTCCTCTAACTCCGTGCTGAGTCCTTGATAAATTTCATCTCGCAGAATCCGCTTTTCCGCCGCCCATTCTTCCAACAATATCCGCAAAGCCTTTTTATAGAGAACGCTGCGATTATTCGGAAAGTTTTGCGATCGGTCGTAATTGAGACAGAGGAAAGTTAGCAATAAAGGCGTGTGGGCTAACTCTTTAGCTGCTGCATATTCTGGCTTTTGCAATAACTCCCAACATTTTTGAGCAGTTCCTGCTTGTTTATCGACCTCAGACTGAAACCAGTTACCAATAAATTGCTCAATTTGAGTATCGTCAAAGTCTGCTAGTTTGACATCGGTAAAACGTTGAAAGTTGTTTCTATAAGCGGCTGTACGACAAGAGACAATGAAGCTATTTTTATAATAGCGGTCAACAAAATTTTGGATTTTACTAATGACCTCATTTGTGTTGACTGTCGGCACTTCATCCAATCCATCCAGCAAGATTAACAGCTTTCCCTGCTCTAATGCCTTAGCGATAAATTGCTCGGAAGAGGGAAAGCCACAAATGCTAAACTCTTCAACAATTAATTTTTCTATGTCTATCTGGCTAGATGTAAAGCTTTTAAGTTCGATAAAAACGGGAATGCGATCCGACTTAAATCCGCCTTTTTTGCCCTTCAGTGCTTCGAGTCCTATTTTCCGCAAAAATGTAGATTTTCCAACTCCGGGCTGCCCTAAAACCATCAAATATTGCTTCTGATTAGCAATTTTTAGCCCTTCTTGCTTCTTGCAGTCTTGCTGCTGAAAATTTCGCTCTTTTGCTTGGCGGTAAGCTTCCTCTAAATTTTGGATTGATTCAAAACTGCGGATTTCTTGCTCATCCAAAAACTGCACAGCAGTATAAACCGACTCTAATGGCACAGCCTCCCGCATTCCCAATGCTTTCAGAATGCCGTGACGCTTGAAGTAGCGCTTGCCGTATTCCCCCGATGCCGTGTAAATTAGCTGTTTAGTTTGATCATCTAGCTTTTTGCCCATCAAACCGAGAAACTTGCCACCAGTTTCAAAGACTGACTGGAAAATGGGGAGGGCGATACCGCTAACACAACTTATAGCAAATGGTTCAATTCCTGTCATGGCAGTATTAATGAGGTTTTTATGATGGGACTTACGCTCAAAATTCACTGTGAAATCCAGATGCACAGTACGTTAATCATAGGGCGATCGCACTATAAATTTCTCTGTAGTCTTCAATTATCGCCAGCAGCTTTGACATAAAGGGTTTTAGAAAAACTCGATCGCCCTCAGATTTCTGATTAACAGCTTCCATTAACCCAAATACCAAAAAATCCCCCGCCAGAAGGCGGGGGATTTCATTTAATTACCTAGAAACCAGAGTTCAGAGTTACCCGAATTTCCCGGCCGTCGAGGCAATTACAAAGGCGGCGTAAGTGAGGATGTATCCCACAGTAAAGTGAGCTAGACCAACTACACGACCTTGGATGATGGACAAAGCAACAGGCTTGTCTTTCCAGCGAACCAAGTTAGCCAAAGGAGTGCGCTCGTGAGCCCAAACCAAAGTCTCGATCAACTCTTGCCAGTAACCTCTCCAAGAGATCAGGAACATGAAACCAGTTGCCCAAACAAGGTGTCCGAATAAGAACATCCAAGACCAGACAGACAAGTTGTTAGTACCATACGGGTTGTAACCGTTGATCAACTGAGCGGAATACAGCCAGAGGTAATCGCGGAACCAGCCCATCAAGTAGGTAGAAGACTCATTGAACTGAGCCACATTACCTTGCCAGATGCCCAGATGCTTCCAGTGCCAGTAGAAAGTTACCCAGCCCAGGGTGTTTAGCATCCAGAACATAGCCAGGAAGAAAGAGTCCCAAGCAGAGATGTCGCAAGTACCGCCACGGCCGGGGCCGTCGCAAGGGAAAGCATAACCGAAGTCTTTCTTGTCCGGCATCAGCTTAGTACCGCGAGAGTCTAGAGCTCCCTTGACCAAGATCAATGTGGTGGTGTGCAAGCCTAGTGCGATCGCGTGGTGAACCAAGAAATCGCCAGGTCCGATCGCCAAGAACAGAGAATTAGTACCGTTGTTAATCGCGTCCAACCAGCCTGGGAGCCATACGTTGCCGTAGTTGGGCCAAGCGGTAGAAGCAATGCTGTCAGGGTTAGACAACAGCACGTCCATGCCGTAGAGAGCTTTTCCGTGAGCAGCTTGGATGAACTGTGCGAACACTGGTTCAATCAAGATTTGCTTTTCAGGAGTTCCGAAAGCAACTACAACGTCATTGTGAACGTACAGTCCCAGAGTGTGGAAGCCCAAGAACAGCGACACCCAGCTCAAGTGAGAGATAATCGCTTCTTTGTGCTGCAACACCCGATCGAGCACGTTGCCTTTATTTGCTTCAGGATCGTAGTCCCGCACCAAGAAGATAGCTCCGTGGGCGAAAGCGCCGACCATGATGAATCCAGCAATGTACTGGTGGTGCGTATACAGCGCAGCCTGAGTCGTGAAGTCCTTACCTATGAAAGCGTAGGGAGGCATCGCGTACATATGCTGTGCTACCAGGGAGGTAATTACGCCCAAAGCAGCGAGGTGAAATGCCAGTTGGAAGTGCAGCGAGTTGTTGTAGGTTTCATACAAGCCTTGGTGAGGCAAGTTGAACTGCCCTTCACTCTTGCCGCCGATCAAACCAGCCTTAGAATCCAACATCTCTTTGATGCTGTGACCGATACCGAAGTTAGTCCGGTACATATGACCGGCAACGATAAACAGAACTGCGATCGCCAAGTGGTGGTGAGCGATATCTGTCAGCCACAGGGATTCTGTTTGAGGGTGGAAGCCACCCAAGAAAGTCAGAATTGCGGTTCCCGCGCCTTCGGAAGTACCGAAGACATGGTTCGCTGCATCTGGATTCTCGGCGTATACGCCCCAGTTACCACTGAAGAACGGACCCAAACCAGCCGGGTGAGGCGGGGTTGACAGGAAGTTGTCCCAACCTACGTGCTGTCCGCGAGATTCGGGGATAGCAACGTGAACCATGTGACCAGTCCAAGCCAAAGAGCTGACACCGAACAAACCAGCCAAGTGGTGGTTGAGGCGAGATTCAGCATTTTTGAACCAAGACAAGCTGGGGCGGTACTTGGGTTGGAGGTGCAACCAACCTGCGAACAGGAAGACAGCGGCCAGCAGTAACAAGAAGATAGCTCCTTGATACAGGTCGGCATTTGTCCGAATCCCTTGGGTGAACCACCAATGGTAGACACCGGAGTAAGAGATGTCTACTGGGTTAGAAGCGCCCCCTTGAGTGAAAGCTTCTACTGCTGGAGCGCCGAATTGCGGGTCCCAAATCGCGTGAGCGATCGGGCGGACGTTTAGGGGGTCTTTAATCCACTGTTCAAAGTTACCTTGCCATGCTACGTGGAACAGGCTGCCCGAAGTCCACAAGAAAATGATTGCTACGTGGCCGAAGTGAGAAGCAAAAATCTTTTGGTAAAGATTTTCTTCGGTCATGCCGTCGTGGCTTTCAAAGTCGTGCGCTGTGGCAATCCCGTACCAGATCCGCCGTGTGGTCGGGTCTTGGGCAAGGTCTTGGCTAAATTTTGGAAATTTCGTTGCCATAAGCCTTGATTAATCCTGAATCCTGAACAAAATTGAAGGGATTCGGTTCGGAGTTTGGATTCAGAGTTTGAGATTTCTCCCAAATCCCGAATCCAAAACCTAGGGGTAGTTTACCCTACCGAAATGATTCGCGCTAGGAAAAATGCCCACGTAGTGACAATTCCTCCTAGGAGGTAGTGAGCTACACCCACAGCCCGACCCTGAATAATGCTCAGGGCGCGAGGCTGAATCGAGGGAGCTACCTTAAGCTTGTTGTGAGCCCAAACAATGGATTCAATCAGTTCTTGCCAGTAGCCGCGGCCGCTGAACAGGAACATCAAGCTGAAGGCGAACACAAAGTGTCCGGCTAGGAACATCAGACCGTAGGCCGACAGTGCCGAACCGTAGGACTGAATTACCTGAGAAGCTTGCGCCCAGAGGAAGTCCCGCAGCCAGCCGTTAATCGTGATCGAACTTTGTGCGAAGTTGCCGCCGGTAATGTGAGAAATTGTGCCGTCTGGCGCTACTGTTCCCCACACGTCCGACTGCATTTTCCAGCTAAAGTGGAAAATCACGATCGAGATGCTGTTGTACATCCAGAACAGGCCGAGGAACACGTGATCCCAACCTGAAACTTGGCAGGTGCCGCCACGGCCTGGGCCGTCGCAAGGGAACCGGAAACCCAAGTTGCCTTTGTCAGGAATCAAGCGAGAACTGCGTGCAAACAACACGCCCTTCAAGAGAATCAGGACTGTAACGTGAATGGTGAAAGCGTGGATGTGGTGGATCATGAAATCCGCCGTACCCAACTCAATCGGCATCATCGCTACTTTGCCGGCGACTACTACTGCACCGCCGCCAAAAGCGTGGCTGACGACTTCCATAGCATTAGGCGCTGTTGTGCCCGGAGCCAAGGTGTGGATGTTTTGCACCCACTGCGCAAATATCGGACGCAACTGAATCCCGGTATCCGAGAACAAATCTTGAGGACGACCGAAAGCCCGCATCGTGTCGTTGTGAACGTACAGACCGAAGCTGTGGAAGCCCAAGAATATGCAAACCCAGTTGAGGTGAGAGATGATTGCATCTCTGTGGCGGATTACGCGGTCGAGCAGGTTATTAACGTGCTGGGCCGGTTCGTAGTCCCGAACCATGAAGATTGCTCCGTGAGCGGCTGCTCCAACAATCAGGAATCCGCCAATCCACATGTGGTGGGTGAACAGGGATAGCTGAGTTGGGTAGTCGGTCGCGATGTACGGATACGGAGGCATCGCGTACATGTGGTGAGCCACGATGATGCTCAAAGAGCCCATCCAGGCTAAGTTCCACGACAGTTGGCAGTGCCAAGACTGCGTGAAGATTTCGTACATCCCCTTGTGGCCTTCGCCGGTGAAGGGGCCTTTGTGAGCTTCCAGAACTTCTTTGAAGCTGTGGCCGATGCCCCAGTTCGTGCGGTAGAAGTGTCCAGCGACGATGAACAGCACTGCCAAAGCTAAGTGGTGGTGAGCTGTATCGGTCAGCCACAGACCGCCAGTGGTGGGGTTCAGACCGCCTTTGAAGGTCAGGAAGTCTGCGTATGCGCTCCAGTTGAGAGTGAAGAAGGGGGTTAAACCTTTAGCGAAGCTTGGGTAGATGTCAGCCATCAAGCCCGGTGTCAAAATCCACTCGTGCGGCAGAGGGATGTCGGCAACTGTTTTGATCAGCTTGCCACCGACTGTCAGCGGTGCGCCTGCATCGATCGCGTCCATGCAAGCATTGATCGGCAGCGAAACGTGAATCTGCTGTCCCGCGTAGCCCAAGCAGCCGCAGCCGAGCAAACCTGCCAAGTGGTGGTTCATCATCGATTCCACGTTCTGGAACCATTCCAGTTTCGGAGCGCGGACGTGATAGTGGAACCAACCGGCAAACAGCATCAAAGCTGCCATTACCAAGGCGCCGATCGCAGTGCAATATAGCTGGTATGAGTTAGTGATGCCGTTGGCGCGCCACAGTTGGAATAGACCAGAGGTGATCTGAATCCCGTGAAACCCGCCGCCTACATCTGCATTTAAAATTTCTTGACCAAAAATCGGCCAGACCACTTGAGCGCTGGGCTTGATGGCTGTAGGATTTGTCAGCCAAGCTTCGTAATTTGAAAATTTAGCGCCGTGGAAATATGCGCCACTCAACCATACGAAGATTACTGCCAAGTGGCCGAAGTGAGCGCTAAAGATTTTGCGCGAAACGTCTTCTAAGTCACTTGTATGACTGTCAAAGTCGTGAGCGTTAGCGTGGAGGTTCCAAATCCAAGTGGTGGTTTTTGGCCCTTTAGCTAGAGTGCGATCGAAATGACCTGGTTTTGACCACTTCTCGAAAGAAGTTGGAACCGGATTCTTATCGACTACTACCCTAACTTTTGCCTCTCGCTCTGGAGGACTAATGGTCATGAAGACTCTCCTCTCGGTAAGACAAGGAACGAGAACTGAATACTGTACCTGACACTCCCCGCGCTTTATTAGGCGGGGGATTCTCGGAAAAGCCGACACTGCTTGCACTTCACTCTTTGCAGAGTTTGACGCAGGTTCATCGTCTACCCAAGCATTTTGCTTCTTTGAAGAAGCCAGTTCCCCAGTGTCGCTAACAATGTCCCTGGGTACTGCCAACTCTTCTCGCCAGATGAGCCGCCGATCGCGTTCCTGATTTAGGCGTGATACGGCTGCTCCTTTTGAGGGAGTTTTATGAATTATAAGCTTGCTAGAGAAGTATTAATCGCTTGTTAACAATACTTAAAAAAGCCTCTCTTCTTGATGTAATAACCCTTTTAATTTCCACATACCCTTGAAAAAGTCAAGGGGTATTGCCATTAACTTTACAAAACTCAAAGATAAGGTAATAGAGGAAGACTCCTTTGTAGAGAGATGTTGCGGAAAACGGCTGCAGGATTTATGAGTCCCAGAGGAGTAGTTGCGCGCTGGGCCTCAATCCCGGCTCCTACGGGCCTGGCGAATGCCCGATCGGCAATTCCCCAATACTCAATTCAGTTTTGGGCTATAGTTCCCTATGAGAAGGCTTCTAGGAGTATAGTTGCGTGATTGGGATCAATTGGCACAGAACGGTTGCGGGCAGGCTGCTGGCATTGTTCGCAGCAGCAGTATTAATTTTGGGTTTAGCAAGTTGTGGCGCGGGCCATCCCGAATTGCCCAAATCAGGGAACAAGAGCGGCTCAGAGCCCGCCCTGGTAAATAGAATTTCAGAGGTTTCTCCCCCAGAAGCCATTCAAAAACTGCGTAAGGCTCTAGAAATCTACCAGCCTCAAATTAGTATTTTGTATCCATTACCTGACGAAGTGCTTCAGGATATAGATGTGTCTGTTCAGTTCCAAGTTAAGGGCTTGCCCATTTTCAAAGATGCAAACTTGGGTTTAGGTCCCCATCTGCAAGTTTTATTGGACAACCAACCTTATGCAGCAGTTTACGACATCAACCAACCTGTAACGCTCTCCGACTTAGAACCCGGAACCCATACCCTGCAGGTGTTCGCCGAAAGCCCTTGGGAAGAAAGCTTTAAAAACGAAGGTGCCGCCGCCCAAACCACCTTTCATATTTTTACCAAAACAGACGACAACAATCCCGTGAGAACATTGCCCCTATTAACGTACAACAGCCCCCAAGGCAGCTACGGGGAACAACCCATCCTGCTCGACTTTTACTTGACAAATGCCCCCCCGCACCAAGTGGCCCAAGAAAATTCCCAAGATGAAATACTCGATTGGAAAATTCGAGCCACAGTCAACGGCGAAAGCTTTGAGATCGACCAGTGGCAACCTATATATCTTAAAGGATTCAAACCAGGGAAAAACTGGGTAAAGCTAGAATTAATCGACGAACAGGGAAATATCGTCAAAAACGCCTTTAATAATACAGTCAGACTGATAAATTACCAACCGCTGGGCCAAGATACTCTTTCAAAATTAGTGCGGGGCGAACTAACAGCAGCAGCAGCTCGCGGTATAGTCGATCGCACCTACCAAGCCCCCGCTCCCACACCAACCCCAACCCCCGAACCCAAACCGACACCTGCATTAGAAAAAACACCTGTTACCGAGCCCCCACCTGCCGTTCCAGAAACCCCAGTTACCCAACCCAGCTTAGAGCCAACAGTTGGTCCGGAAGTTGCTCCCGTTCAAGTAATAGAACCGACACCCACAGCAACCCCTCAACTCGAAACCCCGAAAATTGTGGCTCCCGTTCAAGTAATAGAACCGACGCCCACAGCAACCCCCCAACTCGAAACCCCAAAACTTGTGGCTCCCGTTCAAGTAATAGAACCGACACCAACAGCAACTCCACAGCTAGAAACCCCAAAACTTGTGGCTCCCGTTAAAATAATAGAACCCACACCAACAGCATCCCCCCAAACAAATAAACAGGAATATAAAGGATACTACAATCGGTTCCGCAACTTTTTGCATCTAGATCCCGAACCTGCTACTCCTTCAGAGCCACCAACCCTGCCAGAAATAACAGGAAAAGCTCCAGTACCAAAAGTAGTCGCTCCTGCCATACCAGAAAAGTCTCCCAATCTTGTACCGCCAACGCCACCAGTTGCCGCTGAAACTCCTACCCAGCAAACCACCGAATTAGTAGCTCCCGAACCAACAGTTTCCCAACCCGAAAATCAGCCAAAATCCGAACAAAAAGTCGAATTTGCTACCTAACAAAAACATTCTGCATTCATCTGCGTTCATCCGCGTAAATCCGCCTACATCTGCGGTCAAAAATCAAAAATTAGGACACTAAAAAATGACCTACCTCGAAACAGCAGCCAAATTCTACAGCGATGTTGCCCAAACCCCCCAACTCGGACTTTGCTGCGTCCAAAGCAGTCCCTTGCAATTGCCAGGATTAAAAATTCCCCAACAAATGCAAGAAATGAATTACGGCTGCGGCACAACCGTTCACCCCACCGAACTTGTCAGCAATCCATTCGTGCTTTATGTAGGCGTCGGCGGCGGCTTGGAAGCACTACAATTTGCATATTTTTCTAGACACGAAGGAGCGATTATTGCCGTCGATCCGGTTCCAGCAATGCGAGACGCGGCTGCACGAAACTTGCAAATAGCCGCCCACGAAAATGATTGGTTTGATGCGAGTTTTGTAGATATTTGTGAAGGCAATGCTTTTGCGTTGCCGGTGCCGGATGCTTCTGTAGATGTTGTCGCACAAAATTGCTTATTTAATATCTTTGAACCAGCGGATTTAGCTAAAGCATTAAAAGAGGCTTATCGGGTGTTAAAACCGGGTGGCAGGTTGTTGATGAGCGATCCGATCGCAACTCGGTCAATACCTCCGCATTTGAAGCAAGACGAACGCTTGCGCGCGCTGTGTTTGTCCGGTGCTCTGACATACCCAGAATACGTTCAACACCTTGTAGACGTAGGTTTTGGGCAAGTGGAAGTGCGGGCGAGAAGGCCTTACCGATTGCTCGACAAACACAATTATCAATTGGATGCGGATTTGCTGTTAGAAAGCCTGGATTCGGTGTCTTTCAAAGTGGATGTCCCCGATGATGGAGCTTGCATTTTCACAGGCAAGACGGCGATTTATCGGGGCATCGAAGAGCTATTTGATGACGGAGCAGGCCACGTTTTGCAGCGGGGAGTTCCGGCGGCTGTCTGCGATAAAACTGCTGGGAAGTTGGGGGGATTAATGCCCGATAAGGTGTTAATTACTGATTCGACTTGGCATTATAACGGTGGCGGTTGCTGTTAGATTTATTTCGGGATCGGGAGGTAGCGTTCACCACAGAAATAGCTGCCTCTTTCAACTCTTTCTGCTAAGAGTTATCTCTGCATTGTGGCTCAGAAAAATTATCAGAGGAGTTATTGTATGAGTATTTTCGATGTGTTAAAGCAGGAGATATTCTAGGTTAGTATGAAAAATATTTTTTGCGAAGGACATCAAGAGTGTGAAATTCTAAATCTCATCCTGTCATGCGTAGAAGATAATATCCTTTACGATCGAGGATTTGATGCATTCCTTTATGAAATGTTGCCGAAGATTACTCTACAAACAGGGGAATTGTTGAATGCAGATAGAGCCACAATTTTTCTATTCGATGAAGAGCAGAATGAACTCTGGGCAATTGTAGCCAAAGATGAAAATGGCAAAAGCCTAGAACTCCGTATTCCTGCAACAGTAGGAATCCTAGGGGAAGTCGCAACCTTCAAAAAAGTTGTAAATATTCCCTATGACTTTTATGATTATCCACGTTCTGTCAATGCCAAAAAGTTTTGTGAAAGAATAGCATACCCCACCTATTCACTACTGGCTATGCCCTTGTTAAATGAGGAAACAGGCGAGTTGATCGCGGTAGTCCAACTCATTAATAAACTCAAGCCCAACCACCAAGATTATGGTACTTTAGACGAACAAATTGACAAGGTAGGGTTTACTCAAGCAGACGAACAAATTTTTAGAGAATTTGCCCCGTCGATTCGCCTACTTCTAGAGTTTTCTAAATCATTCTACGCAGCAACTCAAAGACAACGGGCCGCGATAGCGCTGAGGGAGGCCGTCAGGGCTCTTTCTCAGAGCAGTCTAGACTTAGATGATACCGTGAAGCTGGTGATGGATCGGGCCCAAGAACTGATGAACGCCGATCGCAGTATCTTGTGGGTGATCGACGAAGATAAAGACGAACTCTGGACGAAAATCCCGATCTGCAGCAACCTTAAAAAAATTCGCATACCCAGAACCGCCGGTTTGCCAGGCATCGTCGCGCAATCGGGGGAACCCCTGCTGATACCCTTTGACCTGTACGACGACCCCCGCGCCGCCATGTGCAAAGAAACCGACAAAAAAACTGGCTACCGCACTTGCAGTATGCTGTGTCTGCCAGTATTTAACTCAGACCACAAATTGATTGGCGTCACCATATTAGTTAATAAAAAACGAAAAGGAGAACACCCCCCCTACAACTCGGAAGATTGGCCGCAGGTCCCCGAACGGTGGAAAGCGAGTTTCAATCGCAACGACCTGGAATTTATGAAAGTGTTTAACATCCAAGCAGGAGTCGCCCTGCAAAACGCTATCCTGTTTTCCGAGGTCAAACAACAAGAAAACAGACATAAAGATATAGTGCGATCGCTCCCTAACGGCGTCATCTCCACTGATGAAAAAGGTAAGATTATTACCGCTAACGAGCGAGCTAAACAATTGCTAGGTGCTAGGGAGGGAGAAGTCGTAGAGGGTGTATCTTTGGGTGATTTAATTAAAATCGAGAATGAGAATTTTAGTCAATGGTTAAATGCTGCTTTGTCACCCCAAAGCGATCGAGATAGAGAGCAATATTACCCCGATCGCGTCCTATTGCCTTTGCAAGGGGAACCGCAGAAGCTCGATCTGTGGGTTAACTCAATGACAGACGCGATCGACCCGAATAAAATTAACGGTGTATTGGTTATTTTGGAAAATAAGAGCAGGAAAAACCCCGGATAAAATTTGAATAATTAAGTTCGTAAACCTGATTTAACTAATGTTTATAGTTGCGCTCTTTGTGCACATATGGCAACTCTAAAGATCGCAATTATAACAGGGCTTACGCAGCTACGCTACATAACATAGGTGGTGCGTTACGCTACGCTAATACACCCTACAGATAGAAGCTTTGGGTAAGTCCTCTAGATTGTCGGTAAAAAAGGATTGATTGAGTATTTATACGCAACAAGGACAGTGAGATGCGATCGAGTCAAGGACGGACGCATCCCTCGCCGCCCTCTTGTGGCACAGGCGTCTCGTCTGTGTCCTGAAGCAGAACCCTCCCTTAACCTGCCCTTTTCCCCATCCTGCCAAACTTCCCGCTAAATTAAAGAAGTAAAAAAATCATTCACGCCTTACCAAGGAGATGCCATGCCCCGCGTCAGAGCACCAGAATTCCCCGCAAACTACCCCTGGTTAAACACCGACAAACCTTTATCCATTGAATCTCTAAAAGGCCGGGTCGTCCTCCTCGACTTCTGGACCTACTGCTGCATCAACTGCTTGCACGTCCTCCCAGACTTAAAATACCTGGAACAAAAATATAAAGATTCCCTCACGGTTATCGGCGTTCACTCGGCCAAATTTGAAAATGAAAAAGATGTAGAGAACATCCGCCAAGCTATCCTCCGCTACGATATCGAACATCCCGTAATCGTTGACAGCGGCATGAAAGTTTGGCAAAGCTACGCTGTTCGTGCTTGGCCGACTTTAATGGTGATCGATCCTGAAAGTTATGTCGTCGGCTTTGTTTCCGGGGAAGGCAATAGAGAAGCACTTGACGCGCTAGTTGACAAGTTAATTGCTGAATACAAAGATAAAAATGCGATCGACTTAAAAGAACTCAGTTTTCGCTTAGAAAAGCAGCGCAAACCTCTATCAACCCCCCTGGCTTTTCCCGGTAAAGTGCTGGCATTTGCCATCACTGCAACGGAGGCAAAAGTGCTTCACCAACATCAAGCACTTTTGGGCGAAATGACTGAGGATAATGAATCTCTAGAGGAAACTGTATTGCCCGGGCCGGCTAACTCGGTTCAACAAAACTTGGTCGGTTCTTGCTTGTTTATTGCGGATTCGGGACATAACCGAATTGTTATTAGCACTACCGAAGGTGAGGTGCTGCACGTCATCGGTACAGGGAAACCCGGTTTAACTGACGGGGGCTTTGAGGAGGCTGAGTTTTTTGCACCTCAAGGTATGGCTTTTGATGCAGAAAGTCAAATTCTCTATGTTGCTGATACGGAAAATCATGCTCTCAGAAAGATTGATTTTACGACTCAACGAGTGGAAACTTTGGCGGGTACAGGCGAACAAAGTCACGAAATTACACTCGGCAGCGGCAAGGGTTTAGAAACGCAATTGAATTCGCCTTGGGATTTAGAAAGAGTTGGAAATAGACTTTTTATTGCAATGGCGGGTTCGCACCAAATTTGGGAAATGGAATTAGACACTGGCACGATCGGCATTTATGCGGGTATTGGCCGAGAATCCTGTGTTGACGGGCCTCTGGCAGAATCTGCTTTTTCTCAGCCCAGCGGCCTGTCTACGGATCGATCGGAGTTGTTTGTTGCTGACAGCGAAATTAGTTCGATTCGCGCTGTGGGTATTGATGATGACCCGAAGGTGCGGACTGTCTGCGGTAGCGGTGAATTGTTTGGTTTTGGGGATAAAGATGGTCGCGGTGATGAGGTCAGGTTGCAGCACTGTTTGGGTGTTGAATACGCTCAAAATTACCTCTGGGTTGCTGATACTTACAATCACAAAATTAAGCGGATCGACCACCGGGGCGGTACCTGCAGAACAATGATTGGAGATGGTACAGCAGGTTTGGTTGACGCTAAGGGTCTCAAGGCTCGATTTTTTGAACCTTCAGGGTTGAGCGCGATCGGGTCTCACTTGTTTGTTGCTGATACGAACAATCATGTAATTCGGAGAGTTGAGTTGGATACGCTGGAAGTCACAACTTTGGATTTTGCCAATTTGTGTGCTCCGGATGTTTGTCTTCCTGATTAGGTCGATCGACCTTTTTTATCTCAGGCAGGGTGCTCTATTCTTCTGATTGCCAGGATTGTCGTAACGTAGGGTGCTCTTCGGCGCACCTTACCGCAATTTTCAACCAAAGTAAGTTAACCTAATTATTTGCCGCGAGTGCAGTGTCTCAGCAGCAATTGGGTACTGGACGCAGAACCTAATTATTTATGGTGGACGGCCCAAGAACACCTGACGGCTATAAGTAGAGCATCAAACCACTTTTTGCCTCCAGGACCCAATTGCTAGATGTTTTTAATTCCAGGGCTACTCAACTTGCGATCGCCCGTCTTAAATAATCGCAAAAATCATCGCCCCAATCTAAAATTCCGAATAGGTCAGCAGCCGCATTATTTTTTCATCATCGTTCAATTCGCCGACAATTCGTCGCACGGGTTTCGGCCAGATTTTAATCAAAGTAGGAGTTGCTGAAATCTGATCTGCCTCAGCTTGTTCGGGATGTTTCAAAACATCAATTACTTTTAATGTGTAGGGACGATCGAGCCATTGCTCTAAGAACTGGTGTAAAGTTTCGAGGGTGCGTTCGGTGCTGGGGTTGCTGCCGGAAACAAACAGACGCAAAACGTACCCTTGAGTTTGTGGCGGTGGGGTGAGTGCTGTTGGTTTGGGAACTTCCGTGTGGTGCGATTGTGGCAAGTACGAGGGAGGTACTATCGGGGAACTAGACCAGTCCGATCGAGCTTCCGAGCTGGCATACTTTACAACTAAGTCGTGATTTTCCCAAAGTTCGGGGAATTGTTGGTGATAAGTAGCGATCGCCATCGGTTCGCACATTTCTTCGCGGAGGGGGTGCCACACTAAGTCGCCAGTCCCAAAAATGGCATTCAGCAGCGTTTGATGTCGCAGCACCGGGGGGTATGCCTCGGCAACAACCCGCACCTGCCGATCGCCTGAATCGAGCCACGAGTCAACGGTTGCGGTATAGCAAGGTATCAGAAAATGCGGCGGTTCCGACAAACCGAGGATCTCCTGTAGAGCTACGCACAACTGCAAGTGCCACCGAGTTTGCTTGCGGGGGTCTATGCAATAGATTAAGTCTCCCCCTGGTGTAAACAGCGCAATGCCTTTGAAAAATTCCGGCAAAATTGGGCGATCGACTTTCAATTCACTACACCCTTGACACTCCCGGGCCTAAAGGCGAGGGGATTCTTAATTCAGCGACTGACCTTTAAGTGTTACGTCATGAAAGGCAATACTCAAACCTTTTAACCGTGGGGATTCCACCAATTAACGAGCCTGAGAAAGCAGCCACCCTCCTAGGGTCTATCTCCAAAAGCTTACTAGGATACTGACAAGCGAGTTTGGGTGTGCCCCACCCTACTTAACAAGACTAGAATAGTTTGTTTTTCTGGTTTTGAGACTGTGTTAAGCCTCTAGCTGTTTAAAGAGTTTTCGCCGCTCTTTGCCCCCCGGTTTATGCCTAAAAGTGTGTCTCATGTCCCGTTTCACGAGGGCATTGCGAGTTTAACCTCGACTATTGCAGTATACCACGATTACTGGAATTGCCAGAAGTTTTAGGAATAAATTAAAGCCGTCCTAAAAGGACGGAGTTTTAGACCCAACTCCTTTGATAAAACTTAACTGTTAACAGTTAACTGTTAACAGTTAACTGTTAACACTCGACCTTTAGACTCGACCTCGGAGCATCTGAGCCATTTCGTTCGGGAACGGCGAGTTCTCTACACAAAGTTCTTCAGTAATCCGACCTTCTTGATAAAGACCGTAGAGCGACTTATTCATCGTCGTCATGCCTTCATAAGTATCTTTGATCATGATTTGATTGATTTCCTCATTCTGGCCCTTCAGAATGTATTCCTTAACCACGTCAGTATTGATCAAAACGTCGTGGAAAGCAGCCCGCTTCCCGTCTGTGGTTTTGCACAGCAGTTGAGCAATAATCGCCACTAGGGATTCGGAAATTGAAACCCGTATAGCCTCCTGTTCTTCCGCCCCGAACATATCCAGAATCCGGTTCAGGGTTTTAATCGCACTGTTGGTGTGCAGGGTTCCTGCCACTAAGTGACCGGTTTGAGAGGCTTTGAGGGCGATTTCCACCGTCTCTCTGTCCCGAATTTCTCCTACTAGCAGCATATCCGGGTCTTGTCGCAGAGCGCCTTTGAGAGCGCTCATAAACTTGAGGGTGTGCCTACCGACTTCCCGGTGCTTGATCAAGGATTTTTTGCTTTCATGTACGAATTCTACCGGGTCTTCGATCGTGATGATGTTGTAGGCTTTATTCTTATTGATGTAGTCGATCATCGCGGCCAAGGTGGTAGACTTACCCGAACCTGTCGGGCCGGTCACCAAAATCAGCCCTTTGTGGTAGCCGCATATTTTCTTAAACACCTCCGGCAGTTTCAATTCCTCCATTGTCATTATTTTGGCAGGAATTAGTCGCAGCACCATCGCCGGCCCGGCCAAAGAGTCCATGCAACTGATCCGAATGCGGACGAACCCGAAGTCGAAAGCACCGTCAAAGTCTAGGGTTTTTTGGAAAATTTCAATTTCTTCATCGCTCATGCACTCGCGCAACCAGCCAAAAAACGTATCTAAATCCGACTGTGGATAGCCGATGTCGGCAATCTCGCCCCGCGTGCGGAAGCGAGGGAATTCGTTTACTCCCAGGTGAAGGTCGGATACTCCTTCTTCTTTGGCTCGCAGGACTAGCTCTTTCAAACTCGGAATGTTGCCGTTGCTGGCTTTCGGGTCTTTAGGTGTGGCGAAGGATTGGGGCGCTGGTGCCGGCGGCGGTGCTGGTGCTGGCGCCGGCGGCGGTGCTGGTGCTGGTGCCGGCGGCGGTGCTGGCGGCATTCCTGCTGCTCTGGGGGGCATCCCTGGAGCTGGAGGGCGGGGCATTCCTGGCGGTGGGGGAGCTCCGGGTACGGGCGGGCGACGTGCTGACGGATGCTGTTGTGTCATATGCGCTACCTTAAGTTGGTGAGAAGGCTGACTCGAACAGAGAATTTGTGGAAGTTGGACAATGCCGATCGCCATTGTGCGTGTCTTGCACAAAAGCTTAACTGTTCTACTCAGTCTATCCCAAGATTGAGTCACACTGCTGCACTACTAAGCAAATATTCTGCCAATTGGAGGATGCGATCGCTCTTTCTATATGATTAAATATGGATTTTCCACATTTTGTTGAGATATTTTTTTAAAGGAAAAGATTTTTTTGGGCAAGCAAGCAATATAAATTGATACTTGAGCCAACTATTAAGGACTTAAACCGATGAATTGTGTCGATCGGGCTTTTACTCCAGCTCTGCAGTTGGCGGAGTCGATTCGCGCCAGGGAAGTGTCGCCTTTAGAAATTGTCAATCTGTACTTGGAACGGATCGATCGATTAAACCCTGAGCTTGGCAGTTATTTTACAGTAACGGCCGATCGGGCGATCGACCTGGCCTCATCTCAAACCGAGCAACTAGCCGGGTTAAACAAGTCACAGGAATTGCCACCTTTTTTCGGAGTGCCCATCGGGATTAAAGACTTGACACCAGTTGCCGGCGTTCCCTGTACCTACGGCACTCAGGCTTTGCTGGGTAACATATCTAGCTACAGCGAGTCAGTGGTATGGCGGATCGAAGCAGCGGGATTTAACATTCTGGGCAAAACAGCCACCTCTCAAATTGGCTCATTACCTTACACCGAACCAGAAGGTTTCCCACCGGCGCGCAATCCCTGGAATTTAGACTATACGGCCGGAGGTTCCAGCGGAGGCTCAGCGGCCGCTGTAGCAGCGGGTTTGTGCGCGATCGCCCAAGGTTCAGACGGCGGCGGTTCGATTCGAGGCCCAGCTTCCTGCTGCGGTTTAGTGGGCATTAAACCCTCGCGGGGGCGAGTTTCCTGGGCACCTGTCGGAGATCACCTCAGCGGCATTTCTGCAAACGGCCCACTCGCGCGCACTGTAGCTGACGCCGCCGCACTTTTGGACGTGATTTCAGGCTACACCACAGGCGATCCGTACTGGATCTCAGATTCAAATCCGACGTTTCTAGAAGCTTCCCGTCAAAAGCTGGGCAAACTGCGAATCGCTTTTTCTACCGATATTCCCCCCGTGGGCGAGGCGGATGATATCTGCCAACAAGCGGTACTCGAAACCGTAAAATTATTGACTGATTTGGGTCACGATGTCGAACCTGGATGCCCGGATTTTACGGGTTTAATCGAACCGTTTACCGCTATTTGGCAGTCTGGGGCGGCGGCAAGCGGCATTCCAGGCCCTGCTTTGGAACCAATGAATCGCTGGCTGTTAGAAAGAACTATTTCGGCTGGGGAATATTTGCGGGCGGTAAATCAAATGCAGGTTATTTCACGGCGGATTGTGGGATTCTTTGAAAAATTTGATGTGTTAGTTTTGCCGACTTATCTGCACTCGCCAATCCGGGTTGGGGAGTGGGCGGATTTGAGTTGTGAAGAAACTTTGCAGCGGATTATTAATTGGATTGCTCCTTGTCCGCCGTTTAATGCTAGCGGTTTGCCTGCGATCGCACTTCCTGCCATTTTAGATAACAACGGTTTGCCCGTGGGAATTCAAATTATCGGGCGGCCGGCTGCGGAAGCAACTTTAATTGCTTTAGCAGCGCAGATGGAAGCAGCGAAACCTTTCCCGGTTTTAGATTTTAAATAGACAACAGCAAGGGATAAAAGCACGTTTCCCTTTTTTCTGGGTATTATTCCAAATCAAAACTTGTGCGCCGGGAACTAGAAACCCGGCTTTTTTCATAAAATTCTCGTCATCAAACCAATATTTGACCGCGAAACAGGGTTTCTACCGCCCAGTCCTGCTTATTATTAAGAATTAGGCTGTAAATTATTGATAATACCTCTTTAGATTGATATATATTTTGATTATTTTATTTTAAATATGGTAGCAGCTCGCTGCCAATATGTAGGGTGAAATTTATGTTAACTTCCGGCCCGATTACCGCTCCCGTTCCCGTTTTTCTAGTTCTTTTAGCAATCATGCTACTCGCGCCGCTGTTATTTGAGCGCTTGCGACTGCCGGGAATAGTCGGTCTAATTATTGCTGGCGTAATTGTCGGGCCCAACGGTCTCAATTTGCTGCAACGGGACGCTACTATTGTTTTGTTAGGTACAGTAGGATTGCTGTTTTTAATGTTCCTAGCGGGACTGGAAACTAGCCTCGACGACCTCAAACTCAATGCCGACAAAGCTGTCATATTTGGACTGGCTACTTTTTCGCTGCCGATGATATTGGGGACGGCAGCGATGCTGCTGTTGGGATATAGCTGGCTGGCAGCAATTTTAGTCGCTTCTTGTTTCGCTACGCACACACTTTTAGCCCTGCCAATTCTCAGCAAATTGGGCTTGATGCGAACTCAGACGATTACTACGACTTTGGGGGGGACTTTAATTACAAATGTGTTGGGGCTGTTGGTGCTGGCAATTGTTGTCAAAGCTTTCAAAGGAAATCTTACTCTCGAGTTTTGGCTGTTTCTCATTCCATCTCTTGCTATCTACACTTTTGGTACTTTGTGGGGAGTTCCCAAAATCGGTCGCTGGTTTTTTAAGAAATTCGGACATGACGAAAATGCCGAATTTATATTTGTATTGGCTACCCTGTTTCTAGTTTCTTACGCAGCAGAGCTCATTGAAATTGAGGCAATTATTGGTGCTTTTTTATCTGGAATTGCCATTACTCAAATTATTCCCAAAATGAGTCCCCTGATGAATCGGATTGAGTTTATTGGCAATACGCTGTTTGTCCCGTTTTTTCTGATTTCTGTGGGGATGTTAATTGACCCGCTGATTTTGGTAAAGCAGCCGCAGTCTTTGTTGGTAGCGGCGGTGATGATTTTAGCAGAGGTGGTGAGCAAGTTTTTGGCAGCTTGGATACCGGGGAAATTATTTCGTTTTGAGTTTCCAAGCATTATGGTAATGTTCGGTCTTTCAGGTGCTCAAGCTGCTTCTACTTTGGCTGCGATTACGGTTGCTTTTGACATTAAATTGGTCGATCGCGTAACGGTGAACGGCATCATTGCCATGATTTTAGTAACTTGTGTGGCTTCTCCTTGGATTGTATCTCGGTGGGGTCAACAAATGCAGCAGCCGGAGTCGAGTTTGCCGACTGCTAGTTCGGGAAAGAATTCATGGGGAGACCGAGTTTTAGTGCCTGTTGCTAATCCGAATACGGAAGATAATTTGCTGCGTTTGGCTTTGATTTTAGCCAAAACATCTCAGGGAACTTTGCTGCCCCTGCATATTTTGTCCGATCGCGGGGAAGCAATTTCGCCCGCAGAGAAAATGCAGCAAACTCAACTTTTGGCTGCTGCGGAAACAGTCGCCCATGCTGCTGCTTGTGCGGTTGAACCGATCGCGAGGATAGATGATGCGATCGATCGCGGAATTCTGCGCAGTGCAACCGAACGCGAGGCTAGTTTAATAGTTTGCGGTTGGAAGGGATTTTCCACGACTCGCGAGAATTTTTTTGGCAGCATCATTGACAATGTGGTAAGACGATCGCCCGTACCGGTACTGATTGCTAGATTTCCCGATCCTATCCAGAATACAGCCAGAGTTATTTTGGCGATAACTGACAGCGAGTTGACTCGGTTTGGATTTCAGGAAACGGTGGATATTGCTAAGAGTTTGGCCGAGGAACTCAAGGCGACTTTGCAAGTCGTGTTGGTGGCTACACAACGGGAAAAAAGCAACAAAAGTGCGTTGGAGGTGGAAATTCTTTCTGAGATACCAGTAAATCGGGTGCGGGGAAATTTTATCAAGCTAGTTTCGCAGCAGTTGTTAGAACACGATTTGCTGATTTTAACCACAATTTCTCAGCCACAGAATGTGTGGGAACAACCGGGAACTCTCAAAGAACCGGAAGCGATCGCCCGGACTCACCCAAATATTTCGATGCTTGTTGTTTATTTTCCTATATCTTGATGAATATTTTAACCGCAGAGGATGTTATGAATCTCCATTCATCTGCGGTTAATATTTATAGCGGTTCTCAAGCGTCGTGAGGTATGGGGACGAGTCCTATGCCTATGCCCCATGCCCCATGCCCTATGCCCAATGCCCTATGCCCTATGCCCTATGCCCAATGCCCTATGCCCTATGCCCTATGCCCAATGCCCTATGCCCAATGCCCAATGCCCAATGCCCAATGCCCTATGCCCAATGCCCAATGCCCAATGCCCTATGCCCAATGCCCGCGAGAGCACCTCATGTTACTGATAAAGGCTATAATTCTAATTCAACGGAATTGCTAGGACAAATTCCGCACCTTTTCCCGGTTCGGAAAAACACTCGATCGCCCCACCGTGTTTTTCGGCAACAATTTGATAGCTAATCGATAGTCCCAATCCCGTACCTTTCCCCTCTGGTTTGGTTGTAAAAAACGGATCGAACAATTTACACCGCGTTGCTTCAGCTATCCCAGCCCCATTATCTTTAATCCGAATCACCGCAAAAGAATCGGTTTTTTCACCTGTTCCTTCTTGTTTCACTTCGGTGGAAATGCGGATAATATTAGGATGGCGTTCTATCTCAGCATAAGTGCGATCGCCATTTGACTCATCCAAAGCGTCGATCGCATTTCCCAGCAAGTTCATAAACACCTGATTGAGTTGCCCGCTGTAACACTTAACCAAAGGCAAATCGCCGTATTCTTTAATCACTTGAATTGCTGGACGTTTCGGTTTTGCTTTCAAGCGGTGCTGCAAAATCATCAACGTGCTGTCGATGCCTGCGTGAATGTCGGCGGATTTTTTGTCGATGCCGTCAATTCGCGAGAAGTTGCACAATGATTGCATTATACCGCGGATGCGATCGGTTCCTAGCTGCATGGAACCCAGCATTTTCGGCAAATCTTCGGTTAGATAATCGAGTTGAATTTCCTCTGCTGCTTCTGCAATTTCCGGCATTGGATGCGGATAATGCTGCTGGTAAAGATTGACAAGGGAAATCAAGTCTTTGACATAAGCATTAGCGTGGTGGAGATTGCCGGCAATAAAGCCAACGGGGTTATTGATTTCGTGAGCAACTCCTGCTACCAACAGCCCCAAAGTTGAAATTTTTTCCGTTTGCACCAGTTGAGCTTGGGTTTGCTGCAATTTCTGCAAAGATTGTTCGAGTTGCTGCGACTTTTCTTGTTCTTGCGCGTAGAGTCTGGCATTTTCGAGGGCGATAGCAACTTTAGAAGTGAGCAACTTTAAAACTTCCAATCTTGCGGGAGAAAATGCAGCCACGGCTAAGTTGTTTTCCAGGTAAAGAATGCCTGTGAGTTTGCCCTGATAAATGACTGGATTGCAAATAATTGACTTAGGCTTATAGCTAGAAATATACGGATCTTCGGTAAACAAGCCGTCTGAGGCTGCATTGTTTAAAACCAAATCTTTTTGAGTTCTGGCAACATAGTTGACAATCGCTACTGGCAAATCTTGACTAATTTTAACCGGAATAGATTGCAAGACCTCGGCTTGATTTCCCTCTGCCGTGCAAGTAGCTTGTATAAAAAGATTGCCATCTTTGTAGAGCATCAGCACTGCTTTTTGAGCGGCGGCATTTTCTAACAAAATTTTGATTAAACGGGCGAGCAATTTATCCAGGACTATTTCGCTGGTAATAGCTTGAGATGCTTTGATGAATGTGCCGATATCTAAAGCATTGTTAAAATCGCTGTTAGTGCTTGTTGTCGTCGCGGCGACATTTAAATCCTCGGTTTTGGTTTCTCGGTTGAGGGTTTGGGCGACTAATTGGGGATATCTGGCTTCTAAGTCTTTGACTTTCGCGATCGCTCCCCAGGCGATGTAACCGTAGTAACATTCTGTGAGATAGACTTGAGCGATTTTGTCTTTGTTGCAAGACAAATAAAACTCCGCTGCAAGTTCGTTTGCGAGTGCTTGTTCTTGGATGTATTCCTGTGCTTTGGCTCCTCGAATAGCTTTGTCATAATAATCTGATGCTTCCCAATATTTACCTAAAACTCGCGCTTTTTCTGCTTCTACTAGGTCGTACTTGTGCTGATAGTTCATGGGGGCGTGGTGCGCCCAGTTTTGCATTTTTTCCTGATTCGCTGCTACCTGCATCAAGTGTTTTTCTTGTTCTCCAGTGTCAGCAGTTGGATACACAGCCAGGAGTGCCAGCGAATAGTAAAAATTGTGCGTACCGATCATAATGAAGCCAATTGCTGCTTGTGAATATTCTGCTGCTAAAGATGCATTAGCCACTGATTCTTCTGGCTTTTTAAACAAGTAAAAAAGCATCATTTTAGCTAAATAAACATTAAAAATTGACATAGCATTATTAGCTTTGTGCAGCCGAGGTAACATTTCTTGTTCATTAAACATTTCACCTATTAATTGAGATGGATTCGCGGTTTTACCTCGTAAATTTAAAACAATTTGCCCCCATATACCCAGCATTTCCAGCGAATATTCTTGTTTTAAATTCTGTATTAAATTGAAGTATTTTACTTGCTTTATTTCGAGAATCTCTAGCGGTTCTCCAATCAAAAATGAGGAAAAACAACTGTTTAAAGCAGCATAACTACTAAATTCTAAATCTCCTGTTTCGAGGTTAGTTTGAATACCCTCTATAAAAGGTGCAATTGTTTCTCTAGCGTGTTCTTTCCAGTGCCGGACAAAAGTGTTAAATAGGTGGTTAACTTTACCTTTAAGTTGTTTAGCCTTGAATTCGTCTAATAGCTTCAAAGCTAGCTGTCCAGAATGATATCCCGCATCTATCTCTCCTAATATCCCTATCAGCAGCAAGGCGTACCAACTATAGGCGATCGCCCCAAGTGCTGAATGACCGCGTTCAATAGAAAAATTGACCATTGTGAAAATCAGCTGCGGCAAGATTTCTGGTTTTGCCACAATAACAACAGAAAGAACAGCCGAGAGTATCCGCATTATGGCTAACTGATAGCCATCAGTTATTACGGGAAGGTTTTCTAGTTCCTCAAGCTGAGGTAACTTAATTGCAGCCAGACCCTGTGGGGGGATTTCCGATAGGGTAAATTCTAATATTTCCAAAGCTTTTAAACCAGTATCGATGGCTTTAATTATCTGGTTTTGAGAGAAATAAGACTGGATTTGCAGTTCGTAAACCTTAACTTTGTCGAGCAGGTTTGTCGCTTGTTGCAAAACGACATCAGCTAATTCTTGCGATCGCCCAAAGTTAGTATTGAGATATTCCGCCTCCGCTGCTTCTACGTGAAGATTCAGCGTCAAGTCATAATCAGTCTCCCAACTGGACCCCCCTACACTTCCCGCGCCAAGGGGGTTGATGAGTCCCAAACCGACATTCAAATATCTGGCAGCAGCTTCGTAAGCATTGGAAGCTTTAGCTTTTTTCCCAGCGATCAGATTAAGTTTTGCCAGTTCATATTTTTCGGATTTTTCGGCGAGGAATTCAACGCCGACATTCAGTTGGTTGACAATATCAAAGACATTTTCTTCAATCTCAGAGGCGGGAGTATTGTTGAGTAGCAGTTGACCGATTTTTAGGTGAGTTGCTTGCTTTTCGCCGTCGGGAATCAGAGAATAAGCTGCTTGCTGCACTCTGTCGTGTAGGAATTTGTAGGAAATCTTGGATTGGGAAGCAGAAAGGATCGATCGCAAATTGTCCGATTCCCAGCCTCCCACCAGCGGAATCTTGTAAGCATTGCTCAACGGGAGAACCAATCCAGTTTGCAGCGCCGCCCAGAGTGCGCTAGCTGCTTGCGCGTGGGATTGTTCGTTGACAATTGACAAGACATCGAGGTTAAACGTATCGCCAATACAAGCCGCCAATTTTAACACCTCTTGCGTGGTTTCTGGCAGTTTTTCGATGCGGCTGGCTACCAGTTCCACGACGCTTTTATCAGTAATACCGATCGCCTGAATTTCCTCTAAATTCCACTGCCAACAACCGCTGTTTAATTCAAATTTTAACAGATTATCTTGATAAAGCGCTTGCAACAGTTGCGTGATAAAAAAGGGATTCCCGCCTGTTTTGTGAAAGATTAACTCAGCCAGCAATCTCAGCTTGTCGTTAACGGTGAGGGTATCGGCGAGTAATTCGTAGACATTGCCGAAATCCAACGGTTGCAAAACGATATGATGAACAGGAGTGCCCGTTTTTTCAATTTGCTCGATCGCCTGGATGAGCGGATGAGTCGGATTAACTTCATTATCCCGATAAGCACCGATCAAAAGCAGGTATCGACTTTCCGAATCGCCAACCAACAATTGCATTAAATTCAGTGATGCCGAATCAGCCCACTGCAAATCATCTAAAAAAATGACCAGCGGATGTGCTCGATCGGTGAAGACACCGATAAACTTTTGAAAGACTCGATTAAAGCGATTTTGAGATTCGCTAGGTCCCAATTGCGGCACTTGCGGCTGTTTGCCAATAATTAGCTCAATTTCAGGAATCACCTCAGCAATAACTGCACCGTTTGCACCCAAAGCCGCCGCTAATTTTTTCCGCCAAGCTTGGAAATTTTCGGCACCTTCTGTCAGTAACTGCCCGATTAATGACTGGAAAGCTTGAATCAAAGCTGCATAAGGAATGTTACGCTTAAATTGGTCAAATTTGCCATTGATAAAATAGCCGCGCTGTCGGACAATTGGCTTGTGAACTTCATTGACAACCGCGGTTTTGCCAATCCCAGAATAACCGGAAACTAGCACTATTTCGCTTTGGGAACAAGCAGCTAGATTTTCCGCATTTTCTGGCGGTGGCGCCTCCTCAATGCCGCTGACTCGTTCAAAAGCAGCGAGTAGGCGATCGACTTCAGCTTCTCGCCCGTAGAGTTTTTGAGGTATTGACAGTTGTCCCGATCGATCCCACTGTCCCGGTACAAAAGCAACAATTTCCCCTGTTGTCTGCAAAGAATTCAAACACTTTTCTAAATCTGCCTTGATACCTTCTGCCGTCTGATACCTATCTTCGGCATTTTTAGCCAAAAGCTTCATGACAATATCAGAAACGACTTGGGGAATTTCATCGCTATTTTCTGTATTTCTTCTGCATTTACAAGGCGGCACGGGATGTTTAGCAATGTGACAGTGCACGAGCTCCAAAATATCGGTGCTGTTAAACGGCAATTCGCCTGTCAGCATTTCGTAAAATGTCACGCCGAGGGAATAGAAATCGCTGCGATAATCTAAGCTGCGGTTCATTCTCCCGGTTTGTTCGGGAGACATATAGGCGACTGTACCCTCAACTAAGTTAGCACTGTTAATTTGGGGGTTTTCTTTACTCAGCCGGGAAGCGACGCTGAAGTCGTTAATTTTGACAGTTTCTGTTTCAATGTTGATGATAATATTGGATGGTTTTATATCTTTGTGGATAATGCAGTTTCTATGCAGTGAGTTGAGTGCTGAGGTTAGTTGAACCCCAATGTTTAAAAATGCTGTTAAGTTAAGTCTTTTTGAGAGAATTTGGCTGAGGGACTGGCCGCCAAAGTCTTCTAAAATCAGGGCGATACGGTTTTGATATGTTTCGAGGCTGTAGGATTTGACGATGCTTTCTACGTGTAAATGCTGAGTAATTTTATATTCGTTTTTTAAGCGGGTAATTTCTTCTAGGGTGGGAAATTCGGCTTTGAGGATTTTGATGATGACTGGTTGTTCGTCTGATTCTCTAATGCCTCGGTAAACGCAGGTATTCAAGCCGTCGGAAATAGGGGCGCTGATTTTGTAGCCGGGAAGTGTCAAGGTATTCATTGAAATCATGCTGATAGCTGAGGTAAGTATATTTTTTCTCATGCCTGCGGAAATGATATGATGCGAGCCCGACGATCGCACTGCACTCGAAAAATTATGATTCCGATTTCGGCGGAAACGATAGGATAGGGTTTAGTTGCTTATTCTAGTTAACACAAAATACTATGTCAACCGCAATTCCGCTTAGTGCCTTAAGCGAAATGGTTTTTTTTGCTTGACAATGATGGCTAATAAGTTCTAAAAGTCGAGATTTAACTGTAAGTAGGCAATAGAAGCATTATCGATCGGCAATTAAATATACCCAAAGGCAAAGCCTTTCGCACCCCGAGCGAGATAATTTCTCAGTATATAGGACAATTTTGAGAATATGGCGATCTAGTCTCTCTAGTTCAATAAGTTGACATTCCCCGCCCTATAAGGACGGGGATTCTTTCGTCGCCGGGAGCGCAATCGCTTTACCCTCAGAAAGCATCTTGACCGTGTGTCCCACGGCTGCAAGTCCTCGAATCAGAACAACTTGAGCGGCTGCAACGTCTCTATCCGTCCTATAGCCGCAATGTTGGCACGAATGAATACGCTCGGAGAGCTGCTTCTTGCCCGTCTCGACTAAGCAGTTAGGACATATCTGACTGGTTTTCTTGCTGTCAACCTTAAGAAAGAACACTCCGCGTTTGCCACAGCACTGCTCTAATACTTGAAAAAATTGTCCCCATCCAGCGTCTAAGCAGTGCTTCCCTAAGAAGCCTCGCACTATACCTTTGAGTTTCAAATCTTCCACAAATATCATCCCCGCCCAATCGCAGAGATTGTGGGCTACGAGCCAGTAGTAGTTTTTCCGAGTATTTGCAATTCGTTCGTACAGTTTGCTGACTTTAACTTGCGCTTTCTTGCGGTTATTCGACCCCTTAACTTTTCTTGATACTCTCTGTTGCAGTAATCTAAGCTTGCGTTCGAGCTTCTTGAAAGGTCTGGGATTGGGGAACAACTTACCGTTAGAAACCGCAGCAAAGTGACTGATTCCAACATCTACTCCAAGCGCTTCGCCATGTGGCATAACATCTGGAACGGATACATCCCACTGCAATGTCAACATGGCAAACCATCCGCTAGCACGTCTGACTATCCGAACCTGTTTTAGCTTTGCGCCATCAGGAATAGAACGCGATTGGCGGAAATTGAGCCACCCAATTACAGGTAGCTTGATAGCGCCATCTCTTACGGCATCTATCCCAACTTGAGGAAAAACGAAAGAGCGCAGGGTTCCACTCTTCTTGAATCGAGGGAAACCATGTCCTTGCTCCCACATACTGACGAATGCTTGTTCTAACCGACGAAGCGTCTGTTGTAGAACTTGAGATTGCACTCGCTGTAGGTTGTCAGAAGTTTTCCTATAGGCTGTTAATGTCTGGCATTGACTGGCATAAGTAGGGCGTTTGGTTTCTGCTGGAATGATGTATTCGGACTCGATAGAACAAGCATTTATCTGACAGCTACGAGATTTAAACCAATCCTTGCGCTCGGCTAATGCATAGTTGTAGACGCGCCGACATTGTTCGAGCCAGTCTTCAAATTGGGCAACTTGCGCTGATGTGGGTTTGAGTTTGTATTCGTATGTCAGACTAAACACTTGCATCACCTCCTCTATTTACTATAGCTTAAAAAACGTTGCATCGCTTCTTAAGCTATAGTATTTAAAGAGAAAGCCGTCTTAGAAGGACGGGGCTTTAAACCCAATTTTTCGGTAAAAATGAGCATCAGACCAACTTTCAGATGGTTTTCTTCGGTGGCGAGTGTTTTGGGCTCGATCGCTACCGACACTTTCAGTGCTGTGACATCCCCTGTAAAACCTGCTGAAACGGTTGTTGTTGTCCGAAAATGTATTTTAGAATTGTCAATATCAGTTGCAGATTTACGTGAACTCGCAGAAACAGGAAAAGTTCCCCAAAAACTGCAAGCTTACGCCAATCTCCTTTCCTCCGAACAGCGCAGTCAAATCGTTCGAGCACTGCAAGCAAAAATTCCCCTAAATGTAGTCGCCCTCACCAACTTGCTAAATACGGCCATCGGGACTGCGATCCTGACGGATTTGAGTACAGTCATACCCAGGCGCGACGGTGCCGGTGTGGAAGCGCTGCGATCTGCTCTGCTGCAGGGAGCGAACGCGCCCTCCGGCTTATCGGTATTGAGTTTCATTGAAGCTTATCCGAGCTCGCGGGTAGTGGTGGATCTGCCTCGAGCTTTCTCGGTTTTGGGAAATTTGAACGTAAGTTTTTGGCAAACTCAGCGTTTTATGGCGGCGATCGCACCTCAGTTAGCAGCGGTTAAACCCGCCCTGAACCTGCCTTTCGATCCAACCCGACCAGGCCGTAATTCCGTGCGGGTACGGGCGCTAGATTTGAACGATAGCGCTCGCAATCGGCGCATTCCGGTTGATGTGTACTGGTCGAGAGCTGCGACAGCCGACAAACCGATAATTGTCTTTTCTCACGGTTTGGGTTCTGTACGCACGGATTTGCGCTATTTAGCCGAGCATTTGGCGTCTTACGGCTATGTGGTAGCTGCTTTAGAACATCCCGGAAGCAATGAAACGAACACCAATGCTGCGATCGCGGGTAAGTCTGCCTTGCTAGCTCCTCAAGAGTTTTTAGACCGTCCCAAAGACATCAGTTTTGTGCTCGACGAACTGACAAAATTGAACCAAACTGATGATAATTTGCAGGGGAAAATGGCGATCGACCGATCGATAGTAATTGGCTATTCCTTCGGCGGCGCCACAGCCTTGTCCTTAGCCGGCGCCGAACTGCAATTGAGCCGACTCAAACACAGGTGTCAGGGGGAGTTGATTGGGTTCAGCTTGGGCGAAGGCATTCAGTGCGCGGCGGCCGGATTGCCTGCAGAACGGTATCAATTGCGGGATGCGAGGATTAAAAGGGCGATCGCCATGAATCCTCTTACATCATTATTATTTGGAGAAACTGGTTTGAGTGCAATTCAAATTCCCACCTTAATAGTAGCATCTTCTGCAGACAAAACAACTCCCGCCTTAGTCGAACAAATTGCCGGCTTTCTAAAAATTCCCTCTCCTAAATGGCTAGTCGGTTTTGTAGGAGGAACGCACTTAAGCGTCAAAGATCCCAGTACAACTTTAGGCAAAGTTCGCAGGCCTAGCACAGTAATTGCCGGCGATGAACTTGTCGGCGACAAAGCTGTTAGCATACGCAATTATATTAAAGCTGTAAGTTTGGCTACGGCCGCTCAACTGACTGCTGAAGCTGACACATATGCAGTCTTTCTAACGCCCGAATACGCGCAATTTGCTTCTACCCATGCAATTCCGGTGCGGCTGGTAACAGAAATTACCCCGGAAACTAATGCAATCATGCAAACTTTTATTCAAGGGCATAAGTAGTCATTAGTCATTAGTCATTAGTCATTAGTCATTAATCATTAGTCATTAGTCATTAGTCATTAGTCATTAGTCATTAGTCATTAGTCATTAGTCATTAGTCATTAGTCATTAGTCAACAGTCAACAGTCAACAGTCAACAGTCAACAGTCAACAGTCATTAGTCATTAGCCATTAGCTAATAACTAATGATTGAGACTTGTAGTAATATCAAATAAGGTAACATCAGAATTATACTTGAGTGCGAGCCGGACGATCGCTCCTGAGAGGGCGCAGCCAAGCGGGACAATCCCACTGCACTCGGAAAATTATGATTGCGATGTCAGCGGAAACGATATTACGACTAGCAGCCTTGCCTTTTGTATGCCCGTCCACTTCGCCCAGGGGCCTATTTTTATTCTTGAGCCGTTGCTGATATATTTTGTCCGTGCAAGGGCAAAATATAACAAAGCGCATTCACAAACTCTACTCCCAAACTGCGATGCCTAAAAAAAATCTTATCCCGCTGTTGATTCTGTTTATAGCGCTGTTTACCCTTTACGGTGACACTTTAACTTTTCTGCCCAAACCTGTAAGAGATACTAGCGTGGCAAGTCGAAAGTTCTTCGTCGGGTTGTGGCCCAAGTGGCTGAGGCCGAGAGATAACAACGAGCAAAGGCAACGGCAAATTGAGAAATTGGAAAAAAGTCCTAGTCCCAGTCGATAGTTTTGAGCTGCCAGCGAGAAACCCGGTTTCTCTAACAATACCTAGCCATTTTCTTGTAGGTTGGGTTTCGCGAAGCTTAACCCAACAGTACGATTTTAGATTTGGGATTTTAGATTAGAGATTTTTTATCCAATCTCTAATCTGTAATCGATTAAACTTCAGATTTTAGATTTTCCTCCAAGCGGTAAGGTGCTCCGCGCGCACCCTACAGATAGAGGTTCTGCGTCCAGGACTGTTTTACAGCAGATTCCGCGTTTATGAACGATACCAGCCTATCTATCTATCCCCGTGTCCCTACTTCATAAACCTGGAATACGCTGTAGATTTGTCCTCGCATCTAAAATCTAAAATCTAAAATCTAAAATCTAAAATTGATTAAGCGTGCTTTTTCAACCAGCTAAACATAGCTCGCAAATCTTTACCAACTTCTTCAATAGGATGTTCAGCTTCCTGACGGCGCATGGAGGTAAAGCCGGGTTTGCCGGCTTGGTTTTCCAGAACGAATTCGCGGGCAAATTGGCCGGATTGAATTTCGCTGAGAATTTTGCGCATTTCGGCGCGGGTTTGATCCGTGACGATGCGGGGGCCGCGAGTTAAATCGCCGTATTCTGCGGTATTGGAGATGCTGTCGCGCATTTTGGCGAGGCCTCCTTCTACTACTAAGTCAACGATAAGTTTAACTTCGTGCAAACATTCAAAATAAGCTAATTCCGGTTGATATCCCGCGTCAACTAAAGTTTCAAATCCAGCTTTAATTAATGCGCTCAAACCGCCGCACAAAACTACTTGTTCGCCAAAAAGATCCGTTTCTGTTTCTTCGCGGAAAGTGGTTTCAAGGATGCCCGCTCTGGTGCCGCCGATACCTTTAGCATAGGCCATTGCCCGATCGCGCGCTTGACCGGAAGCATCTTGATATACTGCAAACAAACTCGGAACGCCTTCTCCTTGTTCGTAAGTCCGCCGCACCAAGTGTCCGGGGCCTTTGGGGGCAACCATTACTACGTCTACATTGGCAGGGGGAACAACTTGGCCGAAGTGAATGTTAAAACCGTGAGCAAATGCTAAAACATTTCCTTCTGAAAGGTTCGGTTCGATTTCTTGTTTGTAAACGGTTTTTTGAACTTCATCGGGCAATAAAATCATGATGAAGTCAGCGGCGGCGGCTGCTTTGTCTACCGGGTGAACTGTTAAACCCGCGTCGGTTGCTTTGGCGGCAGATTTGCTACCGGGATACAAACCGACAACGACATTCATGCCGCTGTCTTTGAGGTTGAGGGCGTGGGCGTGTCCTTGGGAACCGTAGCCGATGATAGCAATCGTTTTGTTGGCTAAGAGGTCTAGGTTCGCGTCGGTGTCGTAATACATACGGGCCATAGTGCTTGTTTCCTGAGATGCAAATTGGGTGATTGACTGCAAAACTCTCATTTTATCAAAGTAGGGTGCTTTTTTTGCAGAAAATTTTCAGATTAAGATTTGGGCGGGGGAAAATTCAGGTCGATCGCCCTGAATTTAGCAGGGTTGGTGGCGGAGTCTGCGATCGTCAAATATAATTGTCAATAGCGTGCTGTGCTTTTGGAAAAACCTCACATCTTGCACCATTCTCAAGAACAGGCAAGATGCCTGTTCCACAAAAAAATTCACTCTTTGTGGAACAGGCATCTTGCCTGTTCATAAAAAGCTTATTGAGAATGGTGCAACATCTCAGAAAAACGCAACGAACTAACTTTTCTCGCTTAACAGGGAAGATGCCTGTTCCACAAAAAAATTCACTCTTTGTGGAACAGGCATCTTCCCTGTTGATAAAAAGCTGATTGAGAATGGTGCAACATCTCAGAAAAACGCAACTAACTAACTAACTTTTTTAATATGAAAATAAAAGCAATACATCATGTGGCGATTATTTGCTCGGATTACGAAGCATCGAAGAAATTTTATGTAGAAGTATTGGGATGTTTCATTATCAAAGAAACTTTCCGAAGCGAGAGGAATTCTTACAAACTAGATTTGCGAGTCGGAAACGGCGACACCATAGAGCTTTTCTCATTTCCCCATCCTCCTGAAAGAGTTAACAGTCCTGAAGCTTGCGGTTTGCGGCATTTAGCTTTTGCAGTTGAGGACATAGAAGCATCAGTTGCTTACTTAAAATCCCAACAAGTAGAAGTAGAAAAAATTCGCCTTGACGAAATTACCGAAAAACGCTTTACATTTTTCAGAGATCCCGACAACTTACCCTTAGAAATTTATGAAATTTAAGGAGTATCCCGATTTTGTAAAGTCGCTCTTAAGTCAATAGGTGGGGTGTGCATTGCCCTAAAAACTGCATGATTCATTCCCAATCTAAAATCTAAAATCTAAAATTGTATAATGGACTATCTCATCAGAAACACAATCACGATCGGATTGCCTGCTTTCATGCTATTTATAGCCATAGTAGCTACAGGTAAAACAGGTGATGCAGCCGTTTGGTCGGGTTTGGTCAAAGTAGGCGGCCCCTTTGGTATGCCGATCGGTTTAGGTGTGTTAATATTTGTAGGATTTGTTGCCAATTATTTTAGTTATTTGGTGGTAGATAGCTGGCTGGTGAGATTTTATCAAAAGCGGCGAGAGTTGGAACCGCCAGAACAACTGGTAATAGAAATTGATAAATTGCCGATTACCAACGACCTTAAAATCAAGCTCAAATGGGCGGTGATGCACAGCATCCCCAACAAAAACATTCGCTGGAAGCACGTAATTTTAAAAGGGTTTATTATCGCAGCCACGGTAAATGCCCTATTTTCAATAGTCGGTTATTTGGGAAAATTCAACCTTTTTTTTGAATTGAGTTCTCATTTTAAGCTACAATATCTGCTGGTGGGTTTCTCTACTTTTATATTCTTCGCTCTGGTGCGCTCAAAAAAAAGATGGTTGCTGGTGAGCGCATTTTGCATTATCATTAATTTGGCGGAAATTGTTCCTTGGTATTTTCCAGCGCCAGCATTTGCAGGAGCAAGTCCTGGGCAACATTTGCGGATTTTGCATTCAAATGTTTTAACGGGTAACCGACGATATTCTGATGTGATCTCGCTGGTTAAAGCAGAACAACCCGATATAGCGGTTTTTGTCGAAGTCAGCACATCTTGGGCAAAAGAGTTATCGGTTTTAAGCGAGATGTTTCCTTACTATTCCCAGCAGCAAGAATCGGATGAATTTGGCAGTGCAATATACAGCAAGCTGCCTTTAGAAAATGCTTCTGTTAAAGCCTTTTCAAAGCGAAGAAAGAGCTTGTTGGTGGATGTGAAATTTCAAGGTAAAATCATTTCTCTGATTCTTGTTCATCCGACTGTACCGATAAAACAGCAGAGTTTTATCGGTCGCAATAAACAGCTAGCAGCCATCGGCGAGTATGCGGCCCAAGTAAAAAATCCGCTGATTGTGGTTGGGGATTTCAATACCACAATGTGGTCGCCGTTCTACAAAAATATGGTAAAAACCGCAAAACTGCGAAATGCGCGATCGGGCTTTGGCATTTTACCGACTTGGCCGACTTTTCTGCCGCTGGCTTATATTCCGATCGATCACTTTCTAGTCAGCAAAGAAATTGGTGTTTTGAAGATTCGTACTGGCCGCAATGTCGGTTCGGATCATTTGCCGTTAATTACAGATTTAGTCCTTTGAAGCCAGGATTCGATATTTTCTAACAATTATCCTAGCCAGGATGGGTTCATTGCGGTACTGTCAAATTGGTTGGTAGTTTTATACGGTTCGTATTGCCCTTTTGCGGCCGCTGCGCGCGTGCGAGTCAGCATCGCCGCAACTTGTGCTCGATCCATCGGCTTAAAGGTGCGAGCGGCCTCAAACGCTTGATCGAGTAGCTGCATGCTATCAATGCCAGTAATCACAACTGAAGTAGGCAGATTCATCGCATAGTGGAGACATTCGATCGGACTTACTGTATTACTTCTAAGCACGTAGGGGTCGCCCATAGATTTCATCCCCAACACACCGATTTGGTTCTTTACCAACACGGGCAGAACTTGTTGCTCAAAACTTCTAAAATGAGCATCCATCACGTTCAGCGGCATTTGTACCGCGTCGAAACGGAAATTGTTTTGAGCGGCAATTTCCAGCACTCGCAGGTGAACTAAAGGGTCTTTGTGTCCTGTAAACCCGATGTAGCGAATCTTGCCCGCTTTCTGCGCTTCCACCACAGCCTCCATTGCCCCACCGGGGGCAAAGATGCGATCGGGGTCTTCCATCCGAATAATTTCGTGATGCTGCATCAGGTCGATGCGATCGGTCTGCAACGCCTTCAGTGACTCATCAATCTGCATCATAGCAGCGGTTTTGGTGCGACCGTCGATCTTTGTCATCAGGAAGACCTTTTGGCGATAGCCATCCTTGAGCGCTTGCCCCATCCATCGGTGGCTGCGCCCGTTGTGATAATCCCAGGAGTTGTCCATAAAATTGATGCCGCGGTCGATCGCACTGCGGATGAGCTTAATACTTTCTTCCTCCTCTCGAATGCGTCCGATATGGTGTCCCCCTAAGCCGATCGCAGACACTCGCTCTCCCGTGCGTCCCAGCGTCCTGTAACTCATCTCGCCGCTTTGAGTTTGACCTTGGGCAACTGCACTTTCAGCGTATACTTGGGTCGGTTCATCTTGAGCTAACAAAGGTTTGAAAAACCCTTCGGAAGCAGCCAGCCCTGCTGCAACCAAACCCGAAGCAGAAGTTACTTTTAACAAATCGCGTCTCGTGATACCCATAAATGTCTCCTTTAAGAAATAACTAGGACTTACTGCTACATAAGATTGACATAAAGCGGACAAGACTGACATCTCGGACACTTAAAACTTATTTCCTGTGTCTGCTTCGGGAGTCGGCTCCTTCTACTGGTCAGGCGTTAATTCAGGACTAGCCATCCTTACTCGATCTTTTGGGACTGATGCTAAATTAATCGCAGCATTCAAGTCTCGATTACAATTATTACCACACGCCTCACAAACAAACACTCGCGCTTGAAGCGACATCGGTTGAACGTGACCGCAACTTGAGCAAGTTTTAGATGAGGGATACCATCTATCTACATCGGTTGAACGTGACCGCAACTTGAGCAAGTTTTAGATGAGGGATACCATCTATCTACAACTTCGACAACAGTGCCGTAAATGGGAGATTTATAAGTGAGAAAGCGTCGGAATTCATAAAATCCTGAGTCTACAATTGAAGAAGCCAGTTTGTGATTTGCCACCATCCCAGAAACATTTAAATCTTCGATGCGGATGTGAGCATACTTCTGACTGATTTCTGTCGTTGTTTTCTGCAAGAAATCCCGCCGTCTATTGGCAATATCGGCGTGTTGTTTAGCAAGCTCGCGATAAAATTTCTGAGCGTTTTTCGAGGCTTTAATGCCCATTTTTCTATTGCCTAATTGCTTGTTTCGATTGCGGTACTGTAGTTTCCCTAGCTTGATTTTCGCTGTTTTTAGGGAATAGGGCAGTTGGTATACCGTACCGTCACTCAAGGTGGCAAAGGTGGAAACTCCTAAATCTATGCCAGTAGTTTCGGAGACTGAGTGATACAAAGGGGGGATTTTGTCGGCTTTTATTGTAAAACTGACGTACCATTTATCCGCAGTGCGGCTGATGGTAAATGTTTGAGAGCAACAGTTGTACCGGATAGCTTCTTTCAGGCGAAACGTTCCCATTGTGGGAATTTTTATCCGATTGCCACCTCTCAGAAATACTAGCCCATTGCTGCTGTCTACAGTAAACGAGTCCCCGGATTTCTTGCGTTTGAAATTAGGAAAGCCACTGACTCCGTTAAAAAAACGTTCTAGGGCGCTATTGAAAGCAATGAAAGCATTTTGATAAACGCGGGATGATAAAGTGTTAGTCCATTGATATTCTGGTTGTTTTTTGATGAAGTTTGTGAAGGTTTTTTTGATGAGGGCAATTTTTCGAGTACGGCTGACTTTGATATCCATCACGCCCAAGTAAAGGGTACGGGCCAAGTTGTAGCAAAACCGAGCGTAACCAGCGTGTCGCGCCATTATTGTACGTTCAGAATTGTTGAGTTTGAGTTCTAGCTTGAGGGCGTACATAGGCTGGGGAGAGAGTCAGGACTGCCTTCTTCTGATAGTTATTTTACCAGTCACAGCTCACGGAAGACAAGAAAACCGTGTTTTTTTGTCCAATATGTCTTTAAGGTCACCAAAAGTATAGGAAACTGCCGTGTAGTATCTCCTCACAGTATTGGAGGAACAGATGCAAAAAGCCTCTATCCAAGTAGGTCACAGAAATAATCCTAAAGAGCTAGAAGCACTCTTTTCTCTAGCTGTGGTCGGAGGTGCTTGAGTTATGGGACTCTCTAAAGGAATAAGTCACTGCTAAGTCTCCTTATGTTCGTGAATACAAAAGCCCTAATGCAAAGTGTCTAAAACACATATAACTATAGACTTTTGCAAAAGGTCTAGTGTAACTTGTGGTTATATTCCGATCGAGCAGTTTCTACTCAGCAAAGAAATTGATGTTTTAAAAATTAATACTGGCCGCAATGTCGGTTCGGATCATTTACCGTTAATTACAAGACCTCTTGCAAAAGTCCTTTTCCTCAATTGATGGGACGGGCAAGATGCCCATCCCACAAGAAAAAATAATTCTTG
>NZ_JAUBTO010000014.1:0-98463 GCF_036702495.1 Microcoleus sp. C2D2
TTTAACTGCTTATCAATCCATTCAACAAGCTCTCTCTACTGATGGCTCCCTTTTTTCCCCTAGTTGAGCAATTACGTTTTTTCTAATCTACTAAGAGGGATTCTAGCTCTATTAGAATTTTTTGGAGGCGCTTCTGCTTCTTGGGATCGCTCCAAGCTTTGGACTTGTTCGCTCTTGTTAAAGCTCCCTTTATTTTGGTTTTCAGATTTTCTTCCGGTACTTCGGAAGAAGTACCTGCCTTTAAATCCGCGATGCGTTCTTTAATCTGAGTTAGAGATAGATATTCAGCGATCGCCGCGAATAGAAGCGACTTTCTTGCCGGCTCGTCTTTAACTTTGGCGATCGCTCGCGCCTTGGTATACTCGATCTGACCTCGGCGGAGGGCTTCTTGGATGTCTGACGGCAGCTTCAGCAGTCCCAGTCTATTGCTGACGAAAGACTCCCATGACATCCGCCCCAATTCGCTAAAAACCTTGACGACTATTTGCGTTTCATGATGAATGATAACGTTATCATTCATCCTCTGTACGTCATTTTGCATCCGGTAGAGCAGTCGCACCACCTCTTCTAGATCGTATTCAAGGTGATGGGAGAGCAGTTGCAATATCCCCTCCGTTTCTTCGACTGGGTTGAGGTCTTCCCGCTGGAGGTTCTCAACTAATGCAACGCGCAGAGCTTGCTGTTGTGTCAAGTCTCGAATGATAACGGGGACTTCTGTCAATCCCACTTCTTTGGCAGCTCTATACCGCCTTTCGCCTGCTACTAGCTCGTATTTTTCCTCTCCCAAAGGACGGACTAACAGAGGTTGGAGAATTCCATCAGTTTTTACTGACTCCACCAAAGCCTGCATAGCTTGGGAGTCGAAGTATCTGCGAGGTTGAGAGGATGGAAGCTCGATCGACTCAATCGAGAGCAGTTTTTCTGCCGTTGGTTCTGCTACTTCATCATCTCCAAACAAAACGCTCAAATTGGCCTTACCTTTATAGGGCTGGTCATTCTTACTTGACATTGAGTTTCTCCATCTTGGCGGATAGCTGGTTTAATATTTTGACGACGGGATTTTTAGGTTCGTAAACAGCAAGCGGGACTTGTTTTTCGGAAGCATCCGCGAAAGCAGTTATGCGCGGGATGGGAGTGTAAACGGGGCCAAAGGTCGTAAACTGCTCGTTTATGGCTTTGAGAGTTCGCTTGTCCTGAGAGTTGGTGGCAGCATAGCGGGAGGGAACAAAACCAGCTATCTGCAAAGAGCGGTTTCCTTTTTTTCTGATTCTTGCTACTGTTTGCAACAGCAGGTTGGTGCCCTCAAAGGCTTTGTAGTGAGTCTCAACGGGGACTAAAACGTGAGTAGCAGCTACCAGGCTGATGTAGCTGAGCAACCCTAAACTGGGAGGGCAATCTATGAGGATGAAATCGTAGTTGTCTTGAATAGGGGCGATCGCATCTCTGAGGCGAACTTCCCGAAAATCCATGTTAACCAGTTGAATTTCCGCCGCGCTGAGGTTGATGTTGGTAGGAGCCAAATCCATACCGTGAATGCCTGTGTGGATGGAAAGAGGTTCTTCATTGACAATGGCATCAAACACAGTTTTATCCAAATTCTGAGAGTCAACCCCCATGAAGAGCGTCAGAGAACCTTGAGGATCGATATCGACGAGAAGAACCTTGTGGCCTCGTAAGGAGAGGTGGTAGCCGAGATTGAGCGCGATCGTGGTTTTCCCCACACCGCCGGCTTGGTTGAACAGCGAGATGATCTTTGTCATGAATTGCCCTCCGGTAGCGTGCCACCATAGTTCCACTCTTGCGTGCAAAAGGAGGCGGCGGTTAAAACTGTAAGCATATTTGCACTCTTGTTGAAGTTTGGGGATGTCTGTACTTTAGGTATGAACCGTCACTATCCCCAGACCGTTTTGTAAAAAACTATAGTTATACTCTCATATAAAAGTGATATCTCTGAAGGCGCATTAGAAATTTTTTTATTTTTTCCCACTCCCAAAGGCCATTGGCAACAGCGACCATGCCGTTGCTGTAAAAGACAACGGCAATGCGGTCGGGTATAAATGTTGGCAGGTGACGCTAAATACTTCTAAGCTCGCTCTTTCATTGACTTGTAGGGATAAGGATAGTTGATTGTTAGTTTGAGCGAGCCAGGAAGTACCTCTGGTTGATTAACAATGCAGTAAATCAGATATCCAGCCCGTTCTACTTCTGTCCAAGCCAAAGGCGAGAACTGGGCTGACTCACAAATGGCGCGTTTAACCAGTCCCGGTCTGCTGCGGTTCTCAAACAGAGCTTGCACAAACTGGGTGGGATTGGCTATGGCAGGAGACAGAAGCTTGCAAAATTTTCGCTTGATGAACTGTCCGAAGGTAATTGATAGCAGCTTGTCCATTAAATGCTTCAACTAGAGATGGGGAAATTTGCAAGTGCTGGAGCAGCAAGTTCATATCTTCATCAGTATTGGTTACTGCCCATAAATTATCATCGAGCCACCCCCAAACTATCTGCTCAGCCTCTTTGTCAGTTGCTACCAAAAAGCGATTTCCTTTGTAGGTAAACCCTGATACGTGGGGCAGTTGGGGGAGAGACCAGTCGGCAAAAGTGCGATCGCACTCCAGTAGCAATAGGACGGATGCTAGTATGTGCCTCCTGCTGTGCCGCAGCGGATCGCAAAGGCACCGACCGAGTTCAACTCCTGCGATGTGAGTTCTGGGAAAAAATTAAAGAGATTAGTTTTAAAAACTTAATATTCATTGACGAATCGGGAGTTAATTTGGCAATGGTTAGGTTATATGCCTCTTCTTTAAAAGGTCAAAGAGCCAAGGGGCCAAAACCAACTTGCGCGTGGCAAAAATGTCTCAATAATTGGAGCAATGTCAGTCAAGGAAATTTTGACATCGGTTAATCTAATAGGCGGAACTGATGCAATTACATTTGAACCTTTTATTATCAGGAAACTTGTGCCAAAACTATGGAAAGGGGCTTGTGTAGTGATAGATAATTGTCCCATTCACTTGGGAGAAGAAGTGAAAAAAGCGATTGAAAAAAAAGGGGCAAGATTAATATACTTATCACCAGAAATGTTGAACGTTGATACAAAACTTTACATATCTAGATATAGTAAGACTAATCAGGTAAAAATTTCAACAAAACATGAGTTCCTCAAACCAATGAACAAAACTAATTTTCTGACACATACAAGCTTGAAGATAGCGAATCTTATCTAAGAGTTTATAACCCCATTGCGCGGGAATAGATATCAGTTGTAAAATTAGATGCAGCAATTAAGCTAGCATAAAGTTGTATGGTAATACCATTCAAACTTTTGCTAATTAATCTATCAAGTTTTAGGTGCATCTTTAAAAACTTCCAAAACAATTCTACTCCCCACCTTAAGCGATATATATCCCTAATTTCAGCATCAGAAACTGCCACGTCTCCATCATCCGGTAAATTAGTGACTAAGCGAAACTCAGTTTTGGTCTCTACATCACAAAAATTTACCATTCTATAAGCTTGAGCATCGGTTGATGAACCAATTTTTGTCAACCTACTCTCTGACTCAAATTCTAACTTCCAATTGTTTTTAATCCGCAATACAAAATATTTGTTATCTTGGACTAATTCTTGAATAAATTTTAGTCCGGCAAATCCTCGATCCATTACTCCGACAGCATTTGCTGGTAGCTTAGACATCATATGAGAACCGAATTTATAATCATGAGCGTTCCCAAAGTTAATGAGGTTATCATCGGGACTCCCTGTTGCTAAATTGAGGGCGCTAAAAAGTTTAACTTTTTGGATGACCTAGTACCCATAATAATTTACTTGTCAATGTAATGATTGTTGAATCAATAGGACAAATGGCGTATTTATGGATGCAACTTTTTGTGAGCTGCGTTGGAAATTGATTCAATTGCTCATAAATCTTTCGGAATGGTTCTTGACTTCGATGAGTGTTAGCTTTGGAAAAGGTTGAAATATCAACCTCAAATCCTGTAGGGTTTATTCGTTAAAATAAATCGCGCATACTGGTTAAGCTATTATCCAGTACATAAGCTAACCAACACTCGACAAAAAGGCGGCTATTCAAAACTGGATAATCATTTTTTGGTAGCCTTTTGAGGATATCTTTGACAATCTTAGTCAAGTGATTTACAATCATTATTAACAGATATATTTTCATCTTTAGCCCAACTTTAACATATTATGAGAGATTTTTATCACTTATTTATTCACTTTCAACACTTCTGACTTATCACCTTATTCACCAGATTTTTCACCAATTGAAAATCTGTGGTCAAAACTTAAAATCATTCTCCGTTCTATCAAGACTACTAATTATCAAGAATTAGCAAAAGCACTCTTAGTTTGCGTTCGGTCAAGTTACATCGTCAAATATTTTTAACTGGTTTACACACTGCTGTTATTGTACCTCATCTTTCTGAGAAAGGCTATATAACACATTTTCATTGCTATGCAGGACTACCCTTAAACACTCGGGCTCTCCTGAACTTATGGTTATAAGTTTATCTAATCAGAAAAGCAAGCTAATACGCGATTCCTAAAATTATTAAAATTAGAAAAACCATACCCTTGCCGCATTATCAACTTGATCCGATTGTTGATTCCTTCCATGACTCCACTTGTGGTGCGAGCAAGAAAGTATTTGCAAATACCATCAAAATGATTCTCAATTGTTGATGCAGATTCTCTAAAAAATACTTGTGCATGATTTAGCCATTTTTTTATTTTGTTCTGCCCTTTTTTGACCGTCAAATTAGTCTCATATATTTCTCTAAATTTTTCTTTCATCTCATACGCAATTCTCAAACATTCGGATTTTCCTAGTGTCAATTCTAATCGCTCGCTCTGCTCTGCATTCAAATTTAATCTATTACTTAATAATAAATATTTACTTTGCCTATCTGTTATTCCGGCAGCTCTACGTAACTTATTTAAGTCTTTATTAACTACTTTCATTACATGAAAACGATCGATAATAACTTTGGCATTGGGGAATACTTTTTTGATAACTTTAGGGAATCCTCCCCACATATCAACACTCACTTCCTCAACTTGTTTGCGAACCTCAATTGGTTGTTTCATAAGGACTTCAATGATTTCGACCCAGCGATGAGAATCAATCATCTCAATTAAATTACCTTCGGAGATGTCACTAACAACAGTCACCAAATTTCCTTGACCTTTTCGCATACTTATCTCACCCTTGACAAATTCGTTTAACCCGTTTCCAATTCGGTTTTTTTTTTCTTTTGTTTACCTGATCAAATATTCCTTTTATTTCGTCATAACTCAGTCCTTCTTCTCGTCCAATTTGCTCCATGCTCGATTGTTTTACACGCTCATAAATATTTTGTTCGTATCGTTGAGTATGCCGTCTTTTAACGTCCAAAAAATCTATTCTTTCTGTGGGATACCGTTGACACATAGGACAGTAAAACTGCCGTTGTGGGATTTTTAGATACACAGGACGACCAAAAACAGACAGATATCTTACTAGAATTGGTCGATTTTGATGCAGTTTTTCGGTAGGATTTTTACAATGATGACAAACAATTCCTTCTGATAAAATGCTCAGTCCCAAGAAAATTTTTCCCTCAATTTGAGTACAAGTTTCAACCCTGACTCCAGGCAAGGCTAATAAATAGTCTAGATGGAAGCTCATAACGGTAAATGTATTATTAGGTACATTTTACACCATAAACTCAGGAGAGCCAACACTCGGTGTCCTGAAATGCGCCGATTGTGGCACACCTTCAAGCTGGTGGAATCGATAAAGCTGATGCCACTGCAAGTCCCAAAGCACTATTTGAGATAGACGCATAAAAGCACCAAGCTGGAGGGCATCCAATCGACAAACCGTTGATAACTGGGGAGTCCGGGAAAAGCCTGTCGCCAATAGACACCGACGTGTTTCTCATAAAAATGTTTAAAATTGCGGTACGAGTGTTGGTGGAAGCTGACGAGAATCGTCATGATTTCACTCAAACTCAAGGAGCGGCGACGCTGACGATGCTTCAAGCCGTTGCCTAAAAGCGCGACCTGCGCCATTGGGGTTCAAAGCTTTGGCAAAAATCATCGATCTGGCAAAAGAGTTCCTCTAGACTAGTCATAGGAAGGGGGGCTGAATGAATGGTTTTTTTGAGATTTTCAGCATTATCCCCCTCCTTTTCCTATTCCCCGGTCAGATAAATCGGCTTTAAGCCTTACTGGGCAAGAACTTCAGCTTTTTTTAAAACCCGTACAGACGTTAACTTAGCACACTAAGTACAGAAGAACCCGATATCTGAGCTAACCAATTTTTGGTATAGTAAAGTTAGACATGGAATAAGTTAGGAGAACGATGAGCAATTATCAGCCAGAAAAAGTAGCACAGATGTACGATTCACTGCAAGATCAAGGAGAGACTGCCATCCTTCTAGACCAGTATCATTTGGGTTATTGGGACGAGATAAACTCGAATGCAAGTATTACTGAAGCTGCTAATCGTATGACTGAGATCATGATCGACAAAGTGACTATTCAGCCAGGGGAACGCTTCTGTGACCTTGGATGCGGGGTTGGTATGCCAGCGATACAGCTTTCAGAAGTGACAGGATGTTTCGTTGATGGAATTACGATTAGTCAATCCCAGTACGAGAAGGCACAGCAATTAGCAGAAGAAGCAGGCATATCCGATCGGGTACAATTCATCCTGGGTGATGCCTTGAACATGCCCTGCGAGGACGCAACCTATGATGGTGGCTGGTTCTTTGAATCGATTTTTCACATGGGCCACCGCAAAGCGCTTCAAGAAGCTTCTCGAATATTGAAGCCGGGAGCAATCTTAGTGATTGCAGACCTTCCAGCGCGACCCACCATGACCGAAGAATTTAAAGCACTTTGCGAGGAACATAGTCATTCGTTTATTATCGCCAAAGAAGACTATCCAGAACTGCTTGATAAGGCTGGTTTTGACCTGATTGAAATTGACGACGTGACCGAATTCGTGATTACTCCTCTTGTACCCAATATGAAAATTGCGTGCCAACAACATGAGTCCGAGTTCTTGAAATATCTCAATAGTGCCCAGATGAAAGAGTGGCTCCAATTAGACCAAAATAGGCGTGGCATGGAATATATCGAGGATGAAGCGCTTAACTATTGGATTCAAATGCTTCAGGATATGTCGGACAACCTTGGGTATGCGCTGGTGACTGCTCAAAAGAGAACGTAAATTAACAAAAGGGGCGTTGCTGATTTAGGGTATGAAGGGCTAAATATGCAAGTCAGAGAAACCAGTATCCACAAAACTTCGGGATTTCCAAGTTATTTTTTTCATACCCTGATTAAGCACCGCCACAAAAGGATGACTATGATCACCTATATGTTTCCGGGACAAGGCTCTCAGATAAAAGGGATGGGAAAGAATCTCTTTAGTAAATTTCCCAACCTAACACAAAAAGCTGATTCAATTTTAGGATACTCAATTGAAGATCTTTGTTTGAATGATCCGCAAAAAGAGTTGAATCAAACTCAATTCACCCAACCAGCTCTCTATGTTGTGAATGCCCTCTCCTATCGGAGCAAAATCCAGCAGACAGGTAAAAAGCCCGACTTTGTTGTGGGACACAGTTTGGGAGAATATAATGCTTTGGAAGCTTCAGGCGGGATTACTTTTGAAGATGGACTAAAGCTAGTTCAACGAAGAGGGATGCTAATGAGCCAAGCCCCTTTAGGAAGCATGGCAGCTGTTATTGGTGCAACTGGAGAACAAGTTGAAAAGCTTCTGAAAAAATACGGTTTTGATACTATAGATGTGGCTAGCTTTAACTCTCCAGAGCAGGTAGTTATCTCCGCTTTAAAAGAGGATATCGTTAAGGCCAGTCACATTTTTCAAGAAGCCGGGACACAATACGTCATTTTAAATACAAGTGGTGCCTTTCACTCTCGTTATATGGAGTCTTCAAAAGTCCAGTTTGAAAAGTTTCTTAAAGGTTTTTCCTTTTATGAACTCCAAATCCCAGTAATTTCCAATGTCACCGCACAGCCCTACGTCCAAAGCGAAATCGCTGAAAATCTAGCTAAACAGATAACCCATTCAATCAAATGGAACGAAAGCATACGTTACCTTTTGGCTCAGGGTGATGTCGAGTTTGAGGAGATGGGAGTTGGAACCGTTTTGACTAAGTTAATAACTTATATTAAAGGTAAGGAAAAACCGCTTGAAATTGAAAAAACGTCTGATAATTGGACTGTTCAGGAAAAGGTAGACCGATGGAATTTGACCCACCCGATTGGTTTAAAGGTTTCTGTAGCTGGATATGAAAGCCAACTGGAAACTAGAACAGAAGCCATAATTCTGTTTGGGCATCGAGCTGCCATCTACATGAAAGGATATAATGGGTACTTTGCGCTTGATGAGGTAACTCCAGCTTAATTTAATATCGCATTTTACATAGATGAAGCTGGAATGGATAATAGAGAAGATTATGGCTATGGCTAGAATCTTCAAAGAGAGCGTTTTTACGCACTCAAGAGTGGCAGGAGACAAGGTGAATTTGAATAATACTCGGTTAATGCTAAAAAAAATAACAAGGTGTAGGTTGAGTTTCGTCCCTCAACCCAACACTTAAAAAGTTAGGTTAATTTATACACAGTAATCATTAACCTAACTTTCCTTAACCGAGCACTATTGGAACTAGGAAACCGTTTTTGACGACTATTACACTAGTCCATGTATCAAGTTTCCAGGAGCACTGGGGTCGTTACTGTAATAAAAGTCTTGGTAAAGTTGTCTCAGTTCTTCTCTACTTAGTGAACCATCACCGTTAAGATCTAACTTGGAATAGATCCCACCAATCTCGCCCTCACTAATCCTCCAAGACTTCAATAAAGTCGTGTATTCCTCTAAGGAAATTTTACCATCACCATCTTTGTCTATTATGTTGAATATTAAATCAACACTTCCGTCAATTCCTAGTGACTGAAAATTTTCGTCAACCAGCAGACGATCAAAATATGACAGCCATGCTTCTGATGTTATTTCCTCATCTTGGGTTATTCCTACTTTTTGGTGCAGATCACTCCAAAAGTTCAGTAATTGAGATTCAACTTTTTGATAATCGTTGCTTCCTTTCTGAAAATCCAGTTTTTCAGTCAAATCGTCTATAAATAACTGAAAATCAGATTTTGCCAGAGTCTTACTGGAATCGAAATCATAAGCATCGAACAATTTTGTCAGTTTTTTTTGCTGGAATTCTGTGAGTGTCATAAATTATGTCCTTGGATTTAGAAATGAGATTTATTGTTGGCTTTTCGACATTAACGTAAAAACCTACAAAAAATCATCTCATACTAGCTAACTAATAGTCAAGTCTTTATTTGTTATTTTTCAGTAATATTTTAAAACTTAAATTAACTTAAATTAACTTAAATTAAGTTAATTTAAGTTAATTTAAGTTAATTTAATGTTTTTTTATTTGAAGTGTCTGCATTGATAAACACTATTTTTGTCAAATAGTGATTATACTGATAATAATAGTTCTTACAGAGATGTTATGCTAAGGTATACTAAGATACAAAAGGTTGAAAATGAACTTAGTACTAACGGAACTAATGAACCTGCCAGGAGTAATGGTAGAAGATTATCGTCAAACTGGGAAAGAGTTATTTTTAGAAATAGAGGTATATGCAGCAGAAGCGACCTGTCCACGATGTGGAAATATTAGTAGAAATCCGCGACATACCAATAATGGCCTAGTGGAAGGTATTAAGAATAAGTTGAAGTTGATAAAACCGTCAGGTTTTGGCTTTACCAAGTGGCGGAACTTTGAAACTCAATGTTTACTTTCTTGGCATTTTCATACTTATAAAGCATAGTTCAGTTAAAAGAACCATTTATGCGCCAGAATAACACGAGTGACAAGCACATTGCAGAGATGTCGTCAAGACCGTTGCGTATCCAATCTGAAAATAATACTCAAAAGCTCCGCTGTTATATGATCGGAGAGGGAACATTATTACTTTCATGCAGTGAATATCTTATTGAACAAGGGCACGAAATTTGTGGAATCATATCTGCAAACCCGTTAATTGCTCAGTGGGCGGGGGAACAAAAAATCGATCTGATTGATCCAACAGATAATTGGATAGAGACGTTAAAAAAGGTAGCTTTCGATTACTTATTTAGTATCTACAGCTTTTCCTTAATACCCGATGAGGTTTTGTCATTGCCGAGTAGACAAGCCGTTAACTATCACGACTCCTTACTACCTAAATATGCTGGTTTTCATGCAACCTCATGGGCCATAATAAAAGGGGAAAAGCAACATGGAGTGAGTTGGCATCTGATGACACCCAAGGCGGATGCCGGAGGAATTCTCAAACAACATATCATTGATATTGGCCAAAATGAATCGGCACTTGAAATTAATATGAAGTGCTATCAGGCTGGTATTCAATCCTTCGCGGAACTAATCCACGATTTTGTTCATGGAACCGCAGATATTCAGGAGCAAAATCTAGACCTGAGAAGCTATTTTCCGCGCTATAAACGTCTAGCACACGGGGGGATTGTTTCATGGAAGACAAACGCAGAGGAAATTTATAATTTAATCCGGGCTTTGGACTTTGGCTCTTACCCCAACACCCTCGGCAGTGCTAAATTCCTTGTCAAGGAAGAGTTTTTTATTATAAAAGCCTGTTCCCTCCTTCAGTCTGGGAATAAAGCGCAGCCCGGAGAGGTTGTCAACATAAGCGATCGCGCGATTCAAGTTGCTGCTGGGAATGGGGACATTTTACTGGAAAAAATCCTGACAATTGAGGGGAAAACATTATCAATAGGAGATTTCGTTGAACGTGTTGGCCTTCGTGAGGGGATGATTCTTACGGAATTAAAGGACTGTATTACTAAGAAAATAGATGTTTTTCTTAAAAAGATTACGCCACATGAAAGTGCTTGGCTAAAACAATGGGAGGATTATCAGCCTCTAAGGTTAAATTGGCGTTATCCTGAAAATACACCCATCAATTTTAGCGATCGCCCCATCGTTTATGAAACTTTACCCCTAAAAATTCCCAAAAAATTGTCGGCTTTTTTCGATAATCATAAATCCGAAAATTATCGTGATTTTTTGGCGGCTGCCTTCTTTTACCACCTTGCTGAGATTAGCCAACAACCATGTTTTGATATCGGGTATGGAAACCAAGGGCTAATTGAAACCTTTGATGAATCAATGGGTTTCTTCGCCCCCTATGTGCCTCTCCGGGTAGACAAGTTTGACAAAACCTTTGCGGAATTTCTTCCCAATTGCCAGGAAACCCTAAAATCGACTAGGCAAAAACATACTCACACGCGAGATATTTGGAGCCGCTATCCCTCTCTTCAGTCTCAAACAACCCGAAAATCATTGGCTTTCCCTGTTGTTGTACTACAAATCAACGATACAGAAGATTATCAACCGGAGGAAGGAGATGCCATTTTTCTCATCGCAAATGAAAAACTCTCTGGTTATCTGAAGTTCAATGCCAAGGTATTAGAGCGATCCGAAGCTGAAAAATTTGTTCGGAATTTTGAATTTTTTCTCCTGACGGAGACAATAACTAATAACTTCGTAAACAATGATATTTCCCTTATTCACAAGGCATCCACAGAAATAAATGAATCGGATAAGGATCGAGTCGATAAATGGAGGCTTGTTTATAATCAGGTATATCAGGAAGATAGAATTGACCCCGGAGAAGACCCATTCTTTAACATTAAGTGTTGGAAAGATAGTTATACTGGAAATAAGATGTCCGATGACGAGATGAGAGAATGGGTTAATTGTACGGTTCAAAGAATCCAAGAAGAATGTAGTCCCTCGCGCATCCTGGAGATTGGTTGTGGGACAGGGCTTCTTTTGTCACGTCTTCTTCCTGACGCTCTCTATTACTACGGAACGGATTTTTCCGAAAATGCCCTTGCCTATATTAAAGAATCCTACAATCGAAACGGCGAGAATATCAAGCATTTAGAACTCTCACACAGGTCGGCTGATGATTTTTCTTCATGGCCGAAACAAAGCTTTGACACCGCGATTTTAAATTCTGTTATTCAATATTTCCCTAGTCTTGCTTATTTAAAGAAAGTAATCAAAGGGGTGGTGGAAAAACTAGATTCAGGGGGAACCTGTTTTATTGGCGATGTCCGCAATGCCCTTTTATTGTCAGTCTATCATTCTTCTGTCGCTTTATTTAAGGCATCAAAAGAAACTTCTTTGGAGCAATTGTGCAAACAAGTACGGATGCGCGAAACTCAGGAACAAGAACTCTGTGTCGATCCGGAATTTTTTCTAAAAATCGCTGAGGAGTTACCCAAAATTAATAACGTGGAATTTTTGTTAAAGAAAGGAAATAGTTCCAATGAGTTAACTAAGTTTCGATATGATGTTATTATACACGTGGGAGAAAGAAAGACAACATCCGTTGAGATTCCCACGCTCGATTGGCGAAAAGAAAACCTAAATCGGGAAAGAGTTCAGAAAATCCTGCGTCATGAGCGACCAGAGTATTTGCGGATTGTCGGTGTTCCCAATCGTCGCGTCTTAAATGACATCATGGCGTTGAATTATATAAAATCGGCGGGAAGTGATGAAACTGTTGAATATCTGCGTTCCCTGCTCAATGAACAGGAGACGATCGGAGAATGCCTCCAGGACTGGCAGCTTCTTGCTAAAGAAGAAGGTTATGCTGTGGCTCTAAGTTGCTTGGGAAGCAATACTATAGGCGACTTTAACGTAATTTTTAGATTACCTTCGGTAAAAAAAACCAATATCAATAATTTTAGAACAGTATCTCAACGCCTAGCTACTTTAGAGGAAAAAACTATGTATTCTGTAGAGAAATATAATATTCCTGTCAAATATCCCAGAGAAAAAAGAATGGTGGATTTGTTTGAAGAACAAGTCCGCAAACAACCAAACGCTACGGCGCTAGTTTACAAGAACCAGAGGTTGACTTATCAAGAGTTGGTTGAAGAGACTGAGCGGTTGGCGATTTATATCCGTAGCCAGGGAGTAAAAGAAGGGGACCTGGTCGGCCTTTTTGTTCAACCTTCGCCGGAAATGCTGATGGTCTTGCTTGGTGTGATGAAAGCCGGAGCCGCATATTTGCCATTAGACCCCTCCTATCCCCAGGAACGGATTGCATATATACTTGAGGATGCCCAAGTACCTTGGGTAATCACCCAAAAAGAACTTGGGGAAAATCTACCCCCTGGCAACAGTAAAATCTTATACGTAGAAGATAGAAATAACACTGAGAAATCTGAGCGGCAGCTAGAACAGGAAGAGAATCCGCCCTGCGATCGAGGAGCTTCCTTGGCGTATGTTATTTATACGTCCGGTTCTACTGGCAAACCCAAGGGGGTCGCGATTGAACACCATAGTTTGACCAATTTTTTATGTTCAATGGCGGCTGAATTCAATTGCGGACAGGACGATTATTTGTTGGCGCTGACTACCTTTTGTTTTGATATCTCTGCGTTGGAGCTATATTTGCCCCTGATTACCGGAGGTTGTCTGGAAGTGCTTCCTAGCGAAGTCACACGGGATGGACTGCGCTTACGAGAAAAAATAGAGAGCAATGATTCTATTACCATCATGCAGGCAACGCCAGCTACTTGGAAGATGTTGCTGGCGGCGGGATGGGAACAAAAAAAACCACTAAAACTTTTGTGCGGTGGAGAAGCTCTGAGCGAAGAATTAACCCAGCAGCTATTGAAGCAAGAAATACCAGAAATACAATTGTGGAACCTGTATGGGCCTACGGAAACAACGATTTGGTCTACCTTAACCCGGATAAATCCCGGAGATCAAGTTACGATTGGCCGCCCCATAGCCAATACGCAATGTTATATCCTTGATGAGAAACAGAACCCTGTTCCTGAGGGGGAATTGGGAGAATTGTATATTGGTGGTGAAGGGGTAGCTAGAGGGTATCTGGGACGACCGGAAGAAACCGAGAAAAAATTTGTCAGCAATCCCTTTACTCCGAAAGGTTTGCCACGCTTGTATCGGACTGGTGATTTAGTCAAACGTTTGCCCGATGAACGGATTATCTATGCCGGACGCATCGATTTTCAAGTCAAGCTGAGAGGGTTCCGGATTGAATTAGGGGAGATTGAAAGCACGCTCAGAAAATTGGAAAATGTAGACGATGCAGTGGTCGTGTTGAGAGAAGATGGACTAGATCAGCGACTGGTAGCTTTTGTCCTCTATAAACACGGATGTCTCTTACCCCGTACCAGGGAATGGGCGGAAGAATTAAGAGAATGGTTGCCCGAGTACATGATACCCTCAAGTTTCATTGTTTTGAGAGCCTTTCCACAAACACTGAATCGAAAGATAGATCGGAAATGCTTGTCTACAGATCCCCTGAATAAGCTGAAAGAAGATTATGGACTTGGGGAAAGGTCTTTTAGTCATGTATTGGAACAAGACCTGCGTCAAATCGTCGCTAGGGTTTTAAAAATCGAACCTACCTCCTTGGACGTAAATCTCAATATGGGAGAGTATGGGTATAATTCATTACGTTTTACCAGTTTGAGTGTGCAACTGAATAAAACGTATGATATTAAGACTAATCCGACGATGTTTTATCAGCATTCATCTATAAAAAAAATGGCCAAATATTTGGAGGATAATTTTCGAGCAACTTTAACGCAATATTATCAGCAAGATCTGAAAACATTGTCTTTTGATTCAGAACAATCCGCAGCAGAAAAGCAGGTTTTAACTTTGTCGGCTCAGTATCAGCAGCCGAGTCCAAGTACAGTTGATGATCCGATCGCAATTGTAGGGATCAGCGGAATTCTGCCCGGGGGAAATACATTGACAGCATTCTGGGAATCCTTACTCCAGGGAAAAGATGCAGTCCGAGAATTGCCACAAGACAGATACGATGGTGATTATTATCGGCAGAAAATGCGAGAAATCGGGGTAAAACAGGTTGTGGGAGGCTTTATAGACAATGTTGATAAATTTGACGCTTCTTTCTTTGGATTGTCACCAAGGGAAGCCGAGTTGATGGATCCGCGTCAGCGGCTATTGTTGCAAACAGTATGGGAAGCCATTGAGGACTCAGGCCATAAGCCTTCGGATTTTTCTGCTAAAGAGATGGGAGTGTTTATCGGCGCGACAGGCTCGGATTATTGGGAATTGCAGCAACAACGGAACCAACAAATAGATGGCTACACCCTATCTGGCTATTCGACTTCGGTGATTGCCAACCGGATTTCCTATTTGTTCAATTTTAAAGGACCAAGCCTCGTGGTGGACACTGCGTGTTCAAGCTCCCTCATGGCAGTCCGTCGGGCTATACAGGCGCTCAAGACGAAGTCTTGTGAATTTGCGCTGGCGGGAGGGGTAAATCTAATGCTAAGCCCCCTGTTTCACATGGCATTGGAAAAGGGAGGTTACTTAAGTGAGGATGGCCGATGCAAAACATTTGACCGATCGGCTAACGGATACGTTCGCGGAGAAGGGGTCGGGATTGTGTTGCTTCGCCCCCTCAGTCAGGCACTGGCAGACGGAGATCCCGTGTATGCTGTGATTCGTGGCTCGGCGGAGAATCACAGTGGTCGTACAAATTCTTTAACCGCGCCAAGTGTGGACTCCCAAAAGGAATTGTTAGTGGCGGCTTATGATGAGGCCCAAATCGATCCCGATTCGTTGGGTTATATCGAGGTTCACGGCACAGGCACTAGTTTAGGCGACCCCATAGAGATCAATGCCCTGAAGGAAGCGTTTCAAACCATTTATCAAAAATGGGGGAAGGAGGGAGAAGGGAAGAATCATCACTGTGGACTGGGAGCCTTAAAAACAAATATTGGGCATCTGGAGAGCGCCGCCGGAGTTTCCGGCTTGCTTAAGGTTGTGTTAGCTATGAAATATGGTCGCCTTCCTAAATCACTACATTTTCAGGAACAAAATCCCTATGTCGATTTAAAACAAAGTCCGTTTCGGATCATTAAAGATCGTGAAAATTGGCAACGCCCACGAGATGATGCGGGTCGAGAATTACCCAGGCGAGCGGGGGTAAGTTCTTTTGGGTTTGGAGGAGCGAACGCGCATCTTGTGCTTGAGGAATATTTATCCGAACAGTCCAAAGCTCGAAACTCGAAACCGGACATCAAAAAGTCACAATCCTGTTTGGCCGTGTTGTCGGCAAAAAATGAGCAGCAACTAAAAGTGTATGCCAAAAAATTGCGCGACTTCCTCAAGAATCAGACCGAGAAGCATTACTTGGAACCGATCGCTCTTAGAGACATAATATACACGTTGCAAATAGGCCGCGAGTCGATGGAAGAAAAGGCGGCCTGGGTTGTATCGGGAATAGAAGAGTTAACGGATCGACTTTCCGCTTATGTTCAAGGGAGGCAGGAAGACCTTTGTATTCGCGGAAGATCCGAGTCGGGTAAACAAGTCCCAGCATTGGAGGGAAAAGAAGGGGTCACATTTATTCAAAGTTTAGCTAAAGGTCAGTGTTGGCAGGATATAGCCTCCCTATGGGTGCTGGGATGCAAAATAAACTGGAAAAGTTTATATCCTCCAGAAAATTATCCGAAACGTTTACATTTACCCACTTATCCCTTTGCAGAAGAGAGCTACTGGTTGCCCAATATAAAACCAGAAAATATAAAACCAGAAAATATAAAATCGGTACAGAATAACCATAATTTCCACCCCTTAATTCAACGCCAGTTTTCAGCCGACGGAGTACAGATTTTTACCAGTATATTGAGAGCCGATGCCTTTTATTTAAGCGACCATATTGTTGACGGAGAAAAAGTGTTGCCCGGGGTTGCAACAATAGAAATGGCGCGTGTCGCCGCAGAGATTGCCGAAGGAAAAAAAGTGCGGAAAATTCGACAAATTATTTGGGCACGCCCGATCCGGGTCAACAATTCCACTTTGAACGTTGAATTACATTTGCGACGGACAGATAAGGCCGTCATATTTGAGATTCGCGATCAAAAAGGAGCGGACAGCAGTTCGATTTATACGCAGGGAAAAGTGGTTTACGAAGAACTTGCAGACGCAAACCATGTAGCCCGGATAATAGATATCGATTCGATTAGACAAGGCTGTTTAAAACATATAACAGGCGAGGAAATATACGCTCGACTACGTATATTTGGCCTCGACTTAGGGAGCGGATTTCAACCGCTTAAAGAGCTATTAAGTAGCGACACGGAGGCTTTGTCTACTCTCGAATTACCTCATGCCTTAGAAAAGGACGCTAACAGGTTCATGCTCCATCCTTCTTTAATGGATGGCGCTTTGCAGACAGTGCTTGGCGGCCCCTGGGGTTTGACTTCCTCTTCATTACACATTCCTTATACAATTGGCGAGGTGGAAATTTTAGGATCGGTAACCCAATCCTGTTATGTATATGTGGTTTCTTCAGAAAAAGGGACGGCTACGAATAACCGGGGGTTCGGCGGTCGCTATGATGCCTATATTTTGGATAAGACGGGAAAGGAACTTGTTAGAATAAAAAATTTCCTGTTACGACCTATTAACCATAAAAATCAGCTCCCAGTAGAAGCGTCGGCTGTTTTAGATGACCAAGCTTTATTAGACTTGACGAGCAATGATTTGGTTGGCATGGCTGCTTCTATTTTGAAGATGCCGAAAGAGGCGATTGTAATTACAAGGAATATGAGCGATTACGGATTTGATTCCATCAGTTTTATGGAATTAGTAAATCCTATTAACGAAACATTTGACCTTGAGGTTACGCCAGATATTTTTTTCGAGCATTTTTCATTAGAGAAATTGACAAACTATTTGTTCCAGGAATTTCGGAGCCAATTAATTCAACATTATCAGATTGTCTCGAAACCGGAATTGTTACAACCTCTTAACCACGAATTTCAGCCGTCGGTGGCAGCGTCATATATTTTAGATGACCAGGCTTTATTAGATTCAACGCTAAAGGATTTGGTTGGTATGGCTGCTTCTATCTTGAAGATGCCAAATGAGACGGTTATAATTACCAAGAATATGAGCGATTACGGATTTGACTCCATCAGTTTTATGGAATTGGTCAATCCGATTAACGAAACATTCGGACTGGAGATTACGCCCGATCTATTTTTCGAGCATTCTTCATTGGACAAACTGGCAAACCATCTATGCCAGGAATTCCGCAGCCAATTAATTCAACATTATCAGTTGGTCTCGAAACCGGAATTTCCTCAACCCGACAATGTAAACGAAGAGACTTATGAGGAACAGATTTACCCTAAAAGCAAGGAATTGCAAAACCCGAATGAACCAATCGCCATCATTGGCATCAGTGGTATACTTGCCGGTGCCGAGAATTTAGAGTCTTTTTGGCAGGGACTGGTAGAAGGGAAAGATTGGATTGTTGAAGTACCTCCCAGTCGCTGGAATTGGAAGAGCTATTATGGCGACCCCATGACAGAGGACAACAAAACTAAGTCCAAATGGGGCGGATTCATGACAGGGGTAGATGCTTTTGATGCTGCTTTTTTTGGTATTTCACCACATGAAGCGAGATTGATGGACCCACAACAGAGATTTTTCTTACAAGCTGTATGGAAAATGGTTGAGAATGCTGGGTTACAGATGTCTGCGTTATCGGGTACAAAAACCGGGGTTTTTGTGGGAGTGGCCAATACTGATTACGGTGATTTGCTGAAAGCTCATGCTCCTTGCGTGGAAGCCCATACATCAACAGGGACTTGTCCCTCAGTTCTAGCCAATCGGATTTCCTATTTGTTCAATTTACGTGGACCCAGTTTACCTGTGGATACAGCCTGTTCTAGTTCGCTGGTAGCGGTGAATTACGCTGTCGAATCCATTCGTAGTGGTAGTTGCGATATGGCGATCGCCGGAGGAGTAAATATTATCCTCACACCGCATTTCACCCTCTCTTTCAGTAAGTCTGGTATGCTGAGTGAAGATGGCCGCTGCAAAACCTTCGACAGCAGGGCGGATGGTTATGCTCGTGGAGAAGGTGTTGGGGCGATTTTGTTGAAACCGCTAAAACAAGCAGAAGCAGATGGCAATATCATCCATGCCGTAATTCGTGGTACAGCCGTAAATCATGGGGGTCATGCCAATTCACTGACCGCCCCTGACCCTAATTCCCAGGCTCAAGTATTAATTGATGCCTATGAAAAAGCGGGTGTCGATCCTGCGACGGTTAGTTATATCGAGGCACATGGTACTGGTACCAGTTTAGGAGATCCGATTGAGATTAATGGTTTGAAAAAGTCATTTACGGAATTGCAAAAGCGGTGGGAAACATCAATTCCCAAAGCCGTCTATTGCGGGCTTGGTTCTGTAAAAACTCAAATCGGTCATTTAGAAGCAGCCGCAGGCATCGCCGGGATCTTAAAAGTCGTTCTTTCCATGAAATATGGGAAATTACCTGGTATTCTTCATTTCCAAAAACTCAATCCTTTCATTAACCTAACGAACAGTCCGTTTTATATTGTTGACCAGACAAGCAACTGGGAGCGTCTACGCAATGTTGAGGGAGAGCCACTACTGTGGCGGGCAGGAGTAAGTTCTTTTGGCTTTGGAGGCGTAAATGCACACGTCGTCTTGGAAGAATACGAGAAGAAACAGCCCTCTAGTGCTTTCACCAAGCCGCACCGAAATCAAGATTATTTAATCGTCCTTTCGGCAAAAAACAAAGAGCGCTTGGGAGAAGTAGTCAAAAATCTCTTTAATTATCTAACAGCAGCCCAACTTCAAACTCACTCAAGGGTTGCTATACAAGATATCGCTTATACACTCCAGGTTGGTAGGGAAGGGATGCAGGAACGATTGGCTCTAGTTGTTTCCAGCATCGAGGATTTAATCAAAAAATTAGATGCCTGCCAGAGGGGAGTTTCACCAATGGCAGGGGTATTCTACGGCATTGCCAAGCCGTCACAAACAAAACTTGAGAGCCAGTCGGAAATATCAACCAATAGCAGTTTAGTTCAGCAGGCTGTCCAGCAAAAAGCACTGGAAAAGCTGGCTCAACTCTGGATTTCGGGTAGTCAGATTAATTGGAATTTATTGTATCCACAGCCTCCACAGCGTATTGAACTACCGACCTATCCCTTTGCTAAAACACTTTATTGGCTTCCTACCGGAGACCAGGCAGAGGACAGGGGGCAGGGGACAGGAGGGGAAGAAGATAAATCTCCGGCGGCCACAATCAGCAATGAGGAAGTAGAGACACGCTTTTTGAAGCTGTATCAACCAGAATGGGTACCGCAATCTTTAGAACTTCAACAATTAAAAGATGCAGTCGCAGCTACACCTTCCCAGGTTACTACCAAAAAAGTACTCGTGGTAACTCCGCCCGAAGGCGTCTGGCTCGAAAGCCTATTGGCTCAAGCCCATACTAAAGATGAAATCCTGTTAATAAAATTAGGGGACATTCAAAGCCCACAGGCGTGGTTGGCCAGTCTCGGTCGTCTCGATCATCTCGATACTATCTATTTTCTCGGTGGTATACAAAATTTTTGCCATGATGACGATGGTGATGATATAGACCAGTTGGAGCGAAGTCAAGAGTTGGGAGTTTTTTCTTTATTCCGACTGCTCAAGGCATTGCATAGGCGTTTAATGGGTGGCTCGGCTCTGTCCCTGAAGGTGATTACTTGTGGTGTTCACTGCATACTACCTGATACTAAGATATATCCCTTCGGAGCTAGTATGAATGGCATGGGTATTACAATTGCCAGAGAATATCCGTCACTAAAGGTAAGCTGTTTTGATATCGACCCCAATGCTCTGGACGAAAATTACCCCCCTCAACAAAGAGAGTTTATCCTCAATTCGATTTTGGATGAGCCGGCTCATGAACGTGGACAAGAGATAGTCCTGAGAGCAGGACAACGATATGTACGTACCCTATATCCACTGGTGCTGCCTCGCCTTTCACATGACCATGTGAGAACAAACGGTGTGTATGTGATTCTAGGAGGAATGGGAGGAATCGGATTAACTTTAAGTCAATATTTAGCAGAAAACTATCAAGCCCGGTTAATTCTGATCGGTAGAAGCAAGCTGGATGAGAAGAAAAAAGCCCAGATTGTGGATATTGAATCTAGAGGGGGTACTGTATTTTACGGCCAAGCGGATGCTACTGACCTGGATGGGATGAAACAGGTTATTGCCCGGGCTAAGGCTCGTTTCGGCCCGATTCATGGAGTTTTCCACTCAGCCCTGATATTGGAGGATAAAAGTCTGGTGGCAATGGATGAAGCTGCTTTTCGAGTTGCTCTGGAACCCAAGGTAAAGGGAAGTGTCGTTTTACATGATGTGGTTAGAGAAGAAAATTTGGATTTTATGATGTTTTTCTCTTCCATTCAGACTTTTATGGGAAATCCAGGACAGAGTAATTATGGTGCAGCCTGTGCGTTTAAGGATGCCTATGCTCACTATCTTAACGCCACAAAAACCTGTCCGGTCTATATCATTAACTGGGGGTATTGGGGAAGTGTTGGAATAGTAGCCCAAAAATCCTATCAACAGCGTTTAGCTAAACAAGGTATATATTCCATTGAACCCGATGAAGGGATGGAAGCTATTCGGCGGATATTTGGTTCTCCAGCTAATCAAGCGATCGCAATGAAGACTGACAATGTATTTGAGGAGAGCCTGGGCGTAGATTGTCAATATCAAGTAGAGTTATTACCTGAATCCAAATCCATCCTGTCTTTAATTGAAACGCTGGCAACAACACTAAAACAATCTGTCACACTCGATGGGGAAGTACTGCGATTCCGACAGGCTCTCATCCAATTGGAGCAGTGGGCTGCACGATTTCTACTCAAAGTCTTACAAAATATGGGAGGACTTCATCAAGAAACGCTGCGGATTCTGCCCCACTATTCTCGCTTATATCACTGTATAGTAGACATACTATCCAGAGCGGGATTTACACAGATTGATCCTCAAGGCAACATTTATTTGAGACAAGATAACGGCCAACAGGGTGAACTCTACGATATTGAAAAAGAAAAACAACAATTGTTGTCTACCTATCCCAATCTCAAAGCACATATACGCCTGCTAGAAAAATGTCTAAGCCAATTTGATGAAATTTTGACAGGACGATGTTTAGCAACCGATGTCATGTTTCCTCATTCCTCTATGGATTTGGTAGAGGGCATTTATAAAGGGCATCCGATTGCAAATCATTTTAATCAATTGGTTACTGACAGCCTGGTGTCTTATATTCTGGCTCGTCTCGAACAAAGGAAGGGCGATGAGAAAATTACTATCCTAGAAATAGGAGCGGGAACCGGGGGAACTAGTGCTGTTGTATTAAAAGCGATCGCACCCTACAGTCATCTTATTCGCTACGTTTACACCGACATTTCCTTAGCTTTTATCAACTATGGAAGAGAACAGTTCGAGGCACTCTATCCTTTCGTAGAGTTCCGCGTTCTCAACATTGAAAAAGAGGTGTCTGCCCAAGGCTTCAATGCAGGCAGCGTTGATGTAGTATTGGCGACTAATGTGTTACATGCTACCCAGAATATTCGTCGGACTCTTGCCCATACTAAGGTTCTGTTAAATAAAAATGGTTGGCTCATAGTCAACGAGGCTACCACTGTTCAGGATTTTGCCACCCTGACTTTCGGTCTATTATCAGGTTGGTGGCTTTATGAAGACGAAACATTCAGATTGCCAGGCTCGCCATTACTCAGTACGAGTATGTGGGAAAAAGTCTTGGAAAAAGAGGGCTTTCACAAATGTGTTTTCCTGAATGATAGAGAGGATTTTGCCAACCTGCGTCAGCATGTGATCATTTCTGAAAGTAACGGTTTAGTCAAACAACGGATTTCTGATGGAGTGGCAGGTAATAACACCGTTGAATTAATTCCTTTGTCTCCAACAAATCAATCAATGACTCCAGCCTTAACCAAAAGGCCAGAGCAAAAAGAAGAAGTGCAAGAACAAAAAGATTGCCCAAGAAAAGACGAGAATGATTATTCGGATTTGTCCAACAGAACAAAGCTATTTTTGCAAAAAATGATGGCTGAAATTCTGAAAATGCCCTCGGATGAAATTGATGCTGACACAGCCTTTGTCTATTACGGTATGGATTCAATTTTGCTCAACCGTTTTAACCATGTTTTACAAAAAGAGATTGGGGTTGTATCAAAAAGCCTACTTTTGGAATACCAGACGGTAGGGGATTTGACAGATTATCTGTTATCTCATCGCCGGACGGAACTTGTAAAAGTAATAGGTGGCACACATCAAGACTCAGAACCAAAAAAACCCCAAGTAAAAACTTTGACAACCCCCAAGAATAGGAATATTCCTCAGGCAGAGGCAGTCACTAGCGAGGATATTGCCGTTGTGGGGCTTAACGGACGTTATCCACAAGCGGAAAATCTGGATCAGTTCTGGGAGAACCTGAAATCTAATACTATTTCTATTACTGAAATACCAAGGGATCGTTGGAATTATCGAGATTTTTACGATACTGAAAAGGGGCGTGAAAATAAAATATACTGCAAGCGTGGAGGCTTTTTGACGGATATCGACAAATTTGATCCTATTTTCTTTGGGATAACACCGCTGGAAGCCAAGACAATGAATCCGGAAGAACGGATTATGCTCGAAGTAGTCTGGGCAACCCTGGAAGACGCTGGCTACCTTCGGCAGACACTGAATAAGCAAAAAGTGGGGGTGTATTTAGGAGCAAATGCCTTTGGGTATCCGCTGACAAAAATAAATGGAAATACTAATACTGCCATCGATTTAACCACGTACAATTTACCGAATCGAATTTCCTATTTTTTCAACTTCACCGGTCCCAGCATGGCAATAGACACATCTTGTTCGTCTTCTCTGACAGCAGTGCATCTGGCTTGTGAGAGTATCAGACGTGGGGAGTGCAACGTGGCAATTGCAGGAGGAATTAATTTATACTTGCATCCATCCAAGTACCTGCTCCTAAGCCAGTTTAGACTGTTATCATCCCAACCGTCTTACAGCTTGTTTTCCCAGGATGGAGATGGGTTTATTCCCGGAGAAGGAGCCGGGGCAGTTTTATTAAAATCGTTACGACAGGCCGAACAAGACAAGGATCATATTTATGGTGTAATTAAGGCTTCTGCAATGCTTCATAAAGGTCGCAGCAATGATTTCCTTCTGCCTTCACCACATGCACAAGAATCTTTAGTGAAACAGGTGATCGAAAATGCTGGGTTCAGTGCTGAAAGCATCAGTTACTTTGAAAGTCAGGCTATGGGTTCTGCTGTGGTAGATTCTGCCGAATGGGCGGGCATCAGTCGGGCTTATCGTTCCTTAACCGATAAAACAAACTTCTGTGCCTACGGCTCAGTAAAACCGAATATCGGCCATTTAGAGACAGCTTCCGGTATAGCGCAATTAACCAAAGTACTGCTTCAGATGAAATACCGACAATTATTGCCAACCCGCTTTTCGTCAGAACTCGATCCAGCCATCGAATTAGAAAGTTCTCCTTTTTATCTCCAACGAGAACTGAGCCATTGGGAGAGAATCCGGGTAAAGAAAAACGGCTCGTGGCAGGAATTTCCCAGACGCGCTGCTATCAGTTCTGGCGGCGGCGGCGGAATGCTCTCGCATCTTATCGTTGAGGAATACGATCCGCTCCAGACAAACTTAGGCATACAGGAGGAAGACCATGCGTGAAGAACTAATTGTAGTTTCAGCTAGAACAGAAGAACAACTTAGGGTATATCTCACGACTTTAAGAGATTATTTATCTTCTTCTCCAACTCCGGCTTCTTTGGCTGATATTGCTTTCACCTTACAGACAGGTAGAGAGAGTTTTGACGAGAGATTTGCGGTAATAGTAAAAACCAAATCGGAGCTTTTAAGTCTGCTCACTCTTTACCTGGAATCTGGGGAGGCTTCTTCTGTCATTTTTAGAGGAGGAAACAAGGAATCTCAGTATCCATTAGAAGTCAAACCCAACGACCAAAAACAGCTATACGAAAACAAAGATTTGCGGATAGCGGCTACCTGGTGGACACACCAGATTGATGTGGATTGGGAACAACTGAATGAACATTCGGATGCTAGGCGCATTTCCCTGCCAACCTATCCATTTGAACGCAAACGTTGTTGGGTAGCTGAGGAAACCTTCTCTCCACCCGATAAACCAATGGAAACAGGGCTATTGGTCGCCGAGTTCTATAATAAAATGACTCCTTACATGAAGGATCTCTTAGGGACTGAAGATCCCCATTTGATCTTTTCTCCTCTAGCGGAAAAGATACCAGGTTTTTCCTGGGTATTGATTTATAACGAGCCCGAAAAACATCCCGAACATGCAGCAATTATAGCTTCCAAACAAAAAGAAGCAAAACAGATTCTTTATCATGGAGTAGATTTTTCCAAAGTCCATAAGGTAATGGATATTGGGTGTGGCTTTGCGACAGATTTAATCAACCTGTCCATGTCGTATCCGCATATCATTGGTGATGGTTTTACGATTGCATCCAATCAGGCTCAAGAAGGGGCTAACCGGGTTCTCAACAAAGGCTTAGACAATCGCCTGCGTATTTTCTGTAAAGACAGTAGCAAAGACCCATTTCCGGATCTCTATGACTTGGTTATTGGCTTTGAGGTTTTCCCCCATATCGAACATAAACAAAAAACCTTTGAGAACATTTATCAACATCTAAACCAGGATGGTCGTATTCTTTTAGCGGATTGCGTCGCCAATACCGTGACCGAAATCAATATGCCTAAATTAGCGATGTTTACTAGCACCGCTCCTCAGTACAGTAAAACCCTCAGTGATGTAGGACTGAAACTGATTGAGTGCGTAGACATTAGCGTAGAAATCTCTAATTTCCTAGACGATCCTGAATTTGAGAATAACTTTGCTTATTTATGTTCCGTTAACCCCATTATAAAACAATTTGAACAGGAATACCGTGGTTGGTATAGTTTTGGGCAGGGAATAAAGAAAAAAGTTTTGCGTTATCTTCTCTTAACCATCGGCAAGGCTGATCCCGATCAAACTAAGGAGGAGTTGCTCGCAAACAACCAGCGTCAATTCGATTATCCCGTATTTTATAAACAGGCAAGCGATCGCCTCACTCCTGAACCGGAACTATTCGTGCAGAGGAAACTCGTTCCCGCACAGTCCACCCTTTTGCAGACTGCTCCCTTACAACAAGAAAATACGATTACAGCTACAGCCGATGAAGTTGATAACGAGTTTTGGGAAAAGAAGCTGGTCGAGATTACCAGCAGAGAGATGGAAATGGAGGCGAATGCGATCGATATTAAAGCCCAATTTGCTGATTACGGAGTCGGTTCCTTGCAGGGTGTGTTACTAATAGACGCAATCAATCGTGAGTTTGACCTAAAACTGAAAATCCAAGTCATCTATGATTATTCCAGCATTAGGGATCTCAGCCAGTTTCTGGTTACTAACTCTGGTAAAACACTAAAAAGTTCTCTCCCAAAAAGCGATACACTCAAACAGGAAGCAATTAAAGTCCCCGCCCAGGCAGTGACGCAAACTCCTCCAGTCAAAAACACAACGGATATTGCCGTGATTGGTATGTCCGGGCGTTTTCCGGGAGCGGATAATACATCAGAGTTTTGGGAGAATCTCCGACAAGGTATAGATTCAATCACAGAGGTGCCCCCAAGTCGCTGGGACGTGCAAAAATATTATGACCCCGATCCCCAGAAACCCAATCGCAGTTATAGCAAATGGGGTGGATTCCTACGGGATGTTGATAAATTCGATCCCCTGTTTTTTAACCTTTCTCCCGTAGAAGCGGAAGTCATGGACCCGCAACAACGTCTTTTTCTGCAAAGCTGTTGGCATACGCTTGAAGATGCTGGATATGTCGGGCAACGGCTAGATAGCGTCAAATGTGGCGTATTCGCAGGGGTTATTTATAACGATTATAAAGCACTTTTATATAAACATGGTCTAATCAAGAATCACGGGCAAGTCATGCTAGGCAACGCCAATTCGATTCTGGCCTCTCGTGTCGCCTACTTTTTAAACCTGCGGGGACCGGTGATGACCATAGACACTGCCTGTTCTTCCTCTTTGATGGCTATTCACCTAGCCTGCAAAAGTCTCCGGGAAGGAGAAACGGATATCATGCTAGCCGGTGGTGTGACACTTTACCTATCGGAACAACTTTATGTTGAAATGAGCAAGGCAGGGATGGTTTCGCCTACAGGTAAGTGCAGGGCTTTTGATAACACTGCTGATGGACTTGTTGTTGGCGAAGCCGTCGGTGTGGTAGCTCTGAAACGTTTAGACCGGGCTATCGCCGATGGAGATACGATCTATGGGATTATTAAGGGAACAGGTACTAATCAGGATGGCAAGACCAACGGAATCACCGCTCCGAGTGGCAAGTCTCAGTCAGAGTTAGAATTAGCAGTATATCAACAGTTCAATATTCACCCCGAAAGTATTTCCTATGTTGAAGCACATGGAACGGGTACTAAGTTAGGCGATCCTATCGAAGTAGAGGCGCTTACACAGGCATTTCGTACCCATACCACAAAGAAGCAGTACTGTGCGCTTGCCTCGGTTAAGAGTAATATCGGGCATACCTCTGCGGCGGCTGGGGTCGTAAGCTTGATGAAAGTGCTGCTTTCGTTACGTCACAAAATGATTCCTCCCACGCTTTATGTCGAAAGGGAGAATATCCATAATGATTTTGCCGAAAGCCCCTTCTATATCAACAAAAAGTTACGTGACTGGCAGCCTAATTCATCTTATCCCAGAAGAGCGGCTATCAATTCCTTTGGGTTTAGCGGATCAAATTGTCATATCGTTGTTGAAGAATATCAAGAGGAGTTGAATCCCGGTTCTTTTTCCTCTCGGAAGGGAGAACCCGTACTCATAGTCTTGTCGGCCAAGAACAAAGACCGGCTCCAAGAAATGGCAGAAAATTTTTGTCGTTATCTCGACAATTCCAACAATATAGATTTATCGCGTTTAGCTTACACGCTCCAGGTTGGGCGGCTGGCTATGGAGGAACGTTTATCCTTAGTTGTCTTCGATAGTGAAGAATTAAGAGAAAAGTTGATGGACTATATCGAAGGACGCAGCGACCGAGCCCATGTTTATCATGGCAGTATACAAGCAGAGGTCGGCGGCTTGTCCTGGACACGAGAAGAAATCAGCAAACAGACTCGCGCTTCACTCGACGAATTGGCTCAACTATGGATCAAAGGAGTAGAGATAGATTGGTCGGTACTGTATCCAGATGCGACTCCCCACATCATCTCTCTACCGACCTATCCTTTTGCTAGAGAACGGTACTGGATTCCAGAAGAACCCCAAGACGCTGGAGAGAAAGACAACCCGCCCTCTGACCATGTTACTGAAAAACGTTTAGAGGATTCGCGTCAAGAAATCGAGACATATCTGCAAGATATTCTGTCAACAGCCCTGAAAATACCTGCCGCCAAGATTCAAGCCTCAGTGCCCTTTGAAAAGTACGGCATTGACTCGGTTATGATCCTCAGCTTGAATCGGGAATTAGAATCCCATTTCGGCGAGTTGCCTAGCACCTTATTTTTTGAGCGACAAAACTTGTCCGAGCTTGCTCAATATTTTATTGAACATCATCAAACTGCATTGCTCAAGAAGTGGGAAAAGATACCGACTGAAAAATTGGCTGCCAGATCAATCTCTGTCGAAAGTTCCAGTCCTACAACAAAAAAATTGAATGTTGATTCAAAGCCAATATCTGCGGTTAAACCTGTTAGTCAACAGCTTGGCCAACAATGCCAGGAAATTGCCATTATAGGAATTAGCGGTCGCTATCCACAGGCAGACAATCTGGAAACCTTTTGGCAAAACCTAAAGATAGGAAAAAACTGTGTTACCGAGATTCCCCAAGAACGTTGGGATTACCGTCAGTATTACGACCCCCAGAAGAATAAAAGAGGAAAAAGCTATTGCAAATGGGGAGGTTTCATCAATAATGTCGATCGCTTTGATCCCCTGTTTTTTAACATAGCTCCCAAAGAAGCCCAAATTATGGATCCGCAGGAACGCCTGTTTTTACAGACAGCCTGGGAAACCATTGAAGATAGCGGCTATACGAGGGATAAACTTGAGCAAGAGAAAGTCGGCGTTTTTGTTGGGGCGCTTTACCTGGAATATCAGTTGCTGGGAGTCGAAGAAACCGCCAAGGGTAGGCCGATGTTCCTTGGATACTCTCTTTCCTCGATTGCTAACCGGGTATCCTACTTCTTTAACTTTAACGGTCCCAGCTTGGCTGTAGATACGATGTGTTCTTCCTCTTTGACTGCTATCCATTTAGCCTGTGAATCAATCAGACATGGGGACTGCAATTTAGCTTTGGCTGGCGGAGTTAATCTAGCTCTGCACCCGAATAAATATCTGCAATTGGGTCAAAACGGATTTGCTTCCAGTGACGGACGTTGTCGCAGCTTCGGTGATGGCGGCGATGGTTACGTGCCAGGGGAAGGCATAGGGGCAATTTTACTGAAGCCACTAGATCAAGCAATCAAGGATGAAGACCATATCTATGCAGTTATTAAAGGGAGTTCTCTGAATCACGGTGGCAAAACCAACGGTTATACTGTACCTAATCCCAATGCCCAAGGTTTACTGATTAAAGAAGTTCTGGAACGAGCCAATGTCAAGGCCAGAACCATCAGTTATCTGGAGGCACACGGTACTGGTACGGAGTTAGGAGACCCGATTGAGATTTCCGGTTTAATGCAGGCTTACCAGCAAACCACGGATGAAAAGCAATTTTGCCGCATCGGTTCTGCAAAGGCTAATATCGGTCATTTGGAAGCCGCTGCTGGTATAGCCGCTGTAACCAAGGTTGTTTTACAACTAAAACATAAACAACTTCCGCCTTCAATCCACTCGGAAACTGTAAATCCTAACATCCGTTTTGAACAATCTCCCTTTTGTCTACAGGGAAAACTGGAAACATGGGAAAGACCGGTGATTCAGGAAGGGGATGTGAAAAGGACTTATCCCCTCAGAGCAGGCATCAGTTCCTTTGGAGCGGGTGGGGCGAACGCACACCTAATTCTGGAAGAATATGTAGAGAAGAGAAATAACGACAAGTCAAAGGCAGACATAGGCGGGCAGCCCTTATTGTTTCTCTTGTCTGCGAAGAATGAAAATCGCCTAAAGGAATACGCTAGGAAGCTTTTCGAGTTCATTTCTGTTCCCTCGTCGTCTGTCGATGTTCATCCGTCAATGCAGAGTATTGCCTATACTTTACAAGTGGGGCGTGAGGCTATGGAAGAACGATTAGCCTTGATTGCATCCAGTTCGGAAGAACTTCGTCAAAAATTGTTGCAGTATTACCAAGGTTTGGCAGAGAACGAACTTTGTTATCGAGGTAGTGTGCAAACCACAGAGACAGAGATGGAGACACTCCTGCAAGGAGAAATAGGAGAAATTTTTGTCCGGCAATTGCTGGGTAATCAAGAGTTAGGTAAATTAGCTGCGCTGTGGACTAAAGGGGTAAACATTGATTGGCAGTTACTGTACAGCGAACCGAAACCAAAACGGTCTTCCCTGCCGACTTACCCCTTTGCTCAAAAACGCTATTGGATTCCCGAAGTGGGGATGTCTCAAGAGACAAAATCCCAGGTCATTTACTCCCACCCTTTACTGGATGGATTTGATGTTCAAGAGAGTGTAGGCACTGGAGCCGTATTTTACAAGACTTTATCCTACACAGATTGGATCGTCAGCGATCATCAAGTTAAAAATCAGCCCGTTCTCCCCGGTGTAGGAATCCTGGAAATTGCGCTCGCAGCTTTTGCTTGGGTGCGAGGGAATGAAGAATATAATATCGCTAGAGTGCTCTGGCTACAACCCGTAGCGGTCAGCAAAGAATGCAAAAAAATTAATATCGTTATTAGCCAAAAAGACAAAGAATTAGGTTTTGAAATTCGTTTTGGAGATACGATTTACGCCCAGGGTGAGTTTATTTTAGCTAGACAAAAAGACGGTACGAAGGAACCACCCTTGTCCATAGAAGATATCAAAACACGTTGCTCTCGAAAGATGGACAAACTCACCCATTATACCACTTGCCGGGAAAAAGGTGTTGATTATGGAGTTCATTTCCAGGGACTAGAACAAATCTGGGGAAACGATGAAGAAGCCTTGGGTTTATTTCAGTTACCAGCTTGTTGTGAGAGAGACTTTCAACAATATCAGCTACATCCTACTTTAGTAGATAGCGCTCTCCAGGCGATCGCCGGACTGTTTGACCCTCTGCAAACAAAAACTGGACAACCGATGCTGCCTTATGCTGTAGAGAAGGTGGAGCGGGTTCGCCCTTTACCAACCCGTGGTTATGCACAAGTCAAAATTCTGGGCAAATCGCGGTACAACGTGGTGATTGCAGATGAACAGGGTGAGGTCTGTCTGAAGCTGAGTGATGTTGTCCTGAGAAAACTTAAAGATCCCTTAGCTGAATTTTTCTATGCCCCTAGTTGGATGCTAGAAGAAAAAAATCACCCCCCTCTCCCAACCACCACGGAAGAAATCTTTTTGTTAGTGTATCCCTTGTCTTGTTTGCCTTTGGCAGATACTCTTGCCGATGCCCATAGCAGTCATAAATGTTTTAGGTTTCAATTGGGATCAACATCTGAAAGACAAGGGACAAACCTTTGGCAGGTGAAAGCTGAGGATTCATTAGCTTGGCATAACTGCATCCTGGCTTTAAAGGAAAAGGTCGGATCGTCGGCGCTCACCATTTACTTTTTGAGTGGGAACCAAACAAAATGGGCAGGTGATGACAACCTGGAAATTATTGAACAAAGCCAGCAACAGGGCATACTGTCACTCTTTCGACTCTTCAAGGGCATTAATTCGCACAACTTTACTGGTCGTCTTCGCTGGAAAGTACTCACCAACCGGGTGTATGAAATAAAACCGGAAGAAATGCTCGACCCTCGTACTGCCAGCTTACAGGGTTTTACCTCTTCCCTGGCTAGAGAATACCCTCAACTAGAAGTGAGTTGCTTGGACATTGACCTTGACGATTTTGCAGCGGAAGCAACAGAAGAAAACAGACAGGCGTGGGTGGCTCCTATCCTGACCGAACCACCTCATCCTCAAGGTGAAGCCGTAGCGCTGCGGAAAGGAAGACGTTATATACGCAAATTAGTCCCTATTAACCTACCTGCCATTGCAAAAATACCTTTTCGCACCAAAGGAGTTTATTTCATTCTAGGAGGGGCAGGTGGTATCGGCTTAGAACTTTGTCGTTATCTCACAGAAACCGTCCAAGCCAAAATTATTCTTGTGGGCAGAAGCGAATTAGATGCACAAAAGAAAGAAACAATCCGCACCATAGAATCCAAAGGTGGCGAAGTCCTGTACTTAAAAGCCGATGCCACCGATTTGGATAGTATGAAAAAAGCGCTGGCAGAAGCTCGAAACCGATACGGAAAGATTCATGGAGTTTTTCATTCGGCTATTATCTTGAAGGATAAAACCCTGGAAAACATGGATGAGTCCACTTTGCGTATGGCTTTGGATATCAAAGTACGGGGCAGCGTTATTTTACATAAAATCTTTGAGGATGAATCTCTTGACTTTATGTTGTTTTTCTCGTCGGCAATTTCCTTGTCGGGCAACGCAGGTCAGGCGAATTACGCGGCAGGTTGTACCTTCAAAGATGCATATGCTCACAGCCTCGCCAAGAAAGGAAATTATCCTGTCAAGGTCATAAACTGGGGTTACTGGGGAACTGTCGGAATTGTCGCCTCCGAGGAATTTAACAGAAAGCTGGCTGCTGCAGGACTGTACTCAATTCAACCTGAACAGGGGATGGAGTCGGTTTCCCGGCTTCTGTCGCATCCATGGCATCAGGTTATGTCCATAAACGCGAATCAGAAATTTCTGGAAGGGATTAACGTTGACTTCAGCTACGAGTTAGTCTTCTCTCCCCAAGAAACACCTCCTACCCTACATACCCTTATAGACCGAACCTTAGGGGGATTTAACGAATCGGAAAATACAAAAAAGTGTTTTGTTGAGATTAATAGATTGGGGTTACATCTCACCCTACTATGTTTTAATAAAGCAGGGGTATTCCGCAATGCCCATGAGCGATACGACAAACAACAGCTTAGAACAAGGTTATCAGTCACACCTGACTATTCGCGTTTATTCAATGAATTATTGAACATTCTCGCTCGTGCCGGATGGATTCGGATTCAAGGAGAACAAATTGTCTCTACCACTGAAGTAGAGAGTGCTTCGGTGCAGGAAGCAATTAAATGTGTGGAAGAGGAAAGGAATCAATTGCTTTCGTCTTACCCGGAAATGAAAACTCATATAAATCTGGTATGGGTTTGTATGTCTGCCTGTTTGGAGGTACTGCGTGGGGAAATCGCAGGGACAGACGTTATGTTTCCGAATTCCTCGATGGAGCGGGTTGAAGGTATTTACAAAGGCAACGCCCAAGTAGACCATTACAACCAATCTGTGGCGCTTAACGTCTTAGCTTACATTCGTCACTGTATGCCAAAGTTAGGCAAAAACGGAAAAATCAAGATTCTCGAAGTGGGTGCAGGAACCGGCTCTACAAGTACGATGATTTTTGATGCCGTGCGAGAATACGGTGAACATCTTACTTATGTCTATACCGATATTTCCCCTAGCCTAATCAATTATGGCAGGAAGACTTTTGAGGCGGATAATCCTTTTGTGGATTTCAAAATCCTGGATGTAGAAAGGGATGTGGAAGCTCAAGGTTACGAACTATTCGATTTTGAGATCGTTATTGCTACCAATGTATTTCACGCAACACGCAGAATCAATAATACCCTTCGTCATGCCAAAGCCCTTCTCAAGACTAATGGCTGGCTGATTATTAATGAGGGGGTAAAGAATCTAGACTTTTTAACTTACACATTCGGGTTACTGAAGGGCTGGTGGCTCTATGATGATGAAAAGGAACGGCTACCGGGTGGTCCCACCTTGAGTTTAGCTATATGGAGAAATGTTTTACAGGAGGAGGGGTTCGGTTCTATTTTAAGCTTAAACGAATCTTCTCAGGCGCGTTTCGATTTTGGGCAAGATGTGATTATTGCTGAAAGTAACGGTATAATCAGACGCGATCGCAAAACCGTAGGGACTCCAAGCGTAACAAAAGCTAACTCAGTCAAGTCACAATCGCCATCAATTCGGCAGACTAAACCTGAAATAGTCAGAAAAAAAACGGATGTGAAAACGTATATTCAGGAGAGCATTGCTGACAACCTGGTTAGAGCATTAGATGTCAGTCCGGAAGATATCAATATCAAAAAACCACTCTCTGAATACGGGGTAGATTCTATTACCGGAGTAGACCTTATCAACAGAATTAATAAAGCTCTCAAACTTCAGCTAAGAACTACAGTACTTTTTGACCACGCCAATATAGAAGGTTTTGCCAATGCCATTTTCGATGAATATAGCGAGCAGATTCAGCCGCTGTTGGCATCGGAAACATTGGAATCCTTGGAATCCTTGGAACTTTTGGAAACCTCGACATCTGTTTTCCATCACGACTGGGAGACTGTTGATTCATTGGGAGTCAATAATACGCAAGTAGAGAAAATTAAAGAAGAAGAAAAAAAAGAAGAAAAAGAAAAAGGATTGCCCTCGACCTATCAGGCAGTTTTTGTGATTAAATCGGGATTCCCTGAAGATTTAGAAATTCGTGCCATCCAACCCACTGCACCTGGTGAGGGAGAAGTAGAAATCGAAGTCAGGGCTTGCTCTCTCAATTTTGCAGATGTTCTATGTATGCGCGGATTATATCCCAATATGCCGCCTTATCCATTTACGCCGGGATCGGAAGTCTCTGGTGTGGTTTTGCGTACTGGGGCGAAGGTACAGCGTTTTCAACCTGGAAATGAAGTAATTGCCGTCATGGGGCAATCTATGGGAGGACACTCTGGACTGGTTTTAATCAGGGAGGAGAATATAGTTAAGAAACCTTCCGGTTTAACCCACGAAGAGGCGTGTTCTTTCCCCGTGGTCTTTTTAACCATGAACCACGCCTTTAACTTGGCCAACGTCAAACCGGGTGAAAAGGTTCTCATTCAAACCGCTGCGGGGGGAATAGGATTAATTGCGGTGCAATTAGTCTCGTTGAAGGGTGCAGAGATTTATGCCACGGCTGGTTCAGCGGCGAAATTGGCATATTTAAACAAGAAAGGCGTTAATAACCTGATTAATTACCGCACAGAGGATTTCGCCAAGAGAATTTTAGAGATGACCAATGGACAAGGTGTTGATGTAATATTTAATACTTTGTCAGATGATGCTATCCAGAAGGGTTTAAATCTTCTTGCTCCCGGTGGACGTTATATCGAAATTGCTATGGCGGGGCTGAAGAATTCTCGGCAACTTGACTTATCCCACTTGGTCGATAATCAGACTTTTCAATCCATTGATATGAGCAGATTATATACCAAGCAGCCAAAACTGCTGACGGAACACTTGGCACTTATGGCCCAAGTGCTTGCGGAAGGAAAGATCGGGCCAACATTGAGTCATAGTTTCTCGTTTGCTCAGATTCGCGATGCCTATCACTGTTTACAACAACGGGAAAACATTGGCAAAGTTGTTGTGACCTTTGATACTGAAAAAAAGCAGTCAGTTTCCGAGATTCTTACTGAAAAAAAGCAGCCAGTTTCCGAGGATAATGAGGTTAATACTGAAAAAAAGCAGTCAGTTGGGGCGATCGCAGTGATTGGTATGTCCGGTAGATTTCCGGGAGCTGCTACCGTAGAGGAATTTTGGCATAACCTAGCTAATGGTAAAAATAGCATTACCGAAGTCCCTGCGGAGCGATGGGACATTAACGCCTACTACAATGCTAATCCACAGCATCTCGATAAAACCCACTGCAAATGGGGAGGATTCGTAACCGATATCGATAAATTTGACGCCCTCTTTTTTAAACTGTCAGGTAGAGAGGCAGAACTCACCGACCCACAACAGAGGCTGTTTTTAGAAGAGGCATGGAAAGCCCTAGAAGATGCGGGTTACGCAAATAATGCATCCATCTCTAACACTAAATGTGGTGTTTTTGTTGGTGCGGATCCTGGGGATTATCGGTTAAAAATGCGGGAGGCGGGAGTACCATCTGAACCCCAATCCTTTTGGGGTAACGCTGGTTCTCTAATCGCTGCACGCATTTCCTATTTCTTAAACCTGAAAGGGCCTAGTATTACTGTTGACACGGCTTGTTCGTCCTCGCTGGTGGCGATACATTTGGGTTGTCAGAGTATCCATCAAGGTGAAAGCGATATGGTCATCGTCGGCGGTGTCTATATTGGTACAACCCCTAATTTCCATATTGTAGCGAGTAATGCCAGGATGCTTGCACCGGATGGAAAATGTAAAACATTTGACCAGAGAGCGGATGGGTTTGTGCCTGGGGAAGGAGTAGGGGCTGTGGTCTTAAAACCTCTAGAAACGGCTCGTAAAGATGGTGACCATATCTATGGGGTGATCCTGGGATCTGGCTGCAATCAAGATGGACGAACCTATGGTATCACCGCTCCTAGTGCTGCTTCCCAGAGTGAATTAGAAAAGAATGTATACCTAAACGCCAACATCAATCCGGTCACAATTAATTATGTTGAAGCGCATGGTACAGGGACAAAATTAGGTGACCCAATCGAAATCGATGCTCTTACCAAAGCCTTTCAAGGGTATACCGATAAAAAACGCTATTGCGCTATAGGCTCGGTTAAAAGCAACATCGGTCATGCTGCTACAGCAGCAGGGATTGTAGGTTTTATCAAGGTTTTATTATGTTTGCAACACTGCAAATTAGTGCCATCGTTAAATTTTGAAAAAAGCAACGAACATATCGATTTTGAGAATAGCCCCTTTTATGTGAATAGGGAACTCAAGAATTGGTCTGTTGAGGAAGGAGAGTTGAGGCGAGCCGCTATTAGCAGTTTTGGCTTTAGCGGCACCAATGCACATATAGTACTGGAAGAGTATAAAGAAGAAGACGAAAGAAAAGAGGAAGAAACAGTTTTAATTATCCTATCGGCTAAAAATAATGAGCGACTCAAGCAAGTTGCCGGAAATCTGTATCGTTTTTTGCTGGATGGGCCATCCTATTCTCTGTCCGATATAGCATATACTCTACAGGTGGGACGCGAAGCGATGGAAACGCGGGTAGCTTTTATCGTTAATGCGAAAGATGCCTTGCTGCAAAAATTGTTGGACTTTCTAGCAAACAAGACAAAGGATGAAAATTTAAATTTTGGTGAGGTTAAGGGAGAGGAAGTGAACCCTTCGACGGTTTCTTCAGTCGATCTGTTGGCCGCTCTAACCAATCGGGAACTGGAGAAACTAGCTGCTTGGTGGGTATCAGGTTTGACTCTGGACTGGACTCAATTACCGAGAACGGTTAAACCCCGGCGAGTTCCCCTGCCCACCTATCCTTTTTCTCCAGACCGTTACTGGTTTGATTCATCGGCTCCAGTGAGAATGGCTCGACCCCAAAAAGACTATATTTTTAAAAAAGAGTTAAAATCCACAGAACCGCTTTTGGCGCAACATACTATCGATGGAAAACCTGTTTTTCCGTCCGTGGGTTTTCTAGAAATGTTGCTGGACTGTTTAAACCAGATCGTGCCTAATCAAGCTGCGGTTTTACAAGATTTAAGCTGGCTCACTCCACTTTATGTGCTCGATCGATACTCAGTTCAACTTGTGGTGGAAGTAGAACAAGATACATTTCACTACCGATTCATCGGTAGTGAAACAGATGAAAACACAGTTTATTGTCGTGGTAATGGCTATTGGGCGCAATCTCTGGAACCACTACCTGCCCTAGATATTAACCGCTTAAAAAGCAGCATACCCAAACAAGCGTTTCCGGAAGAACCATACCGATCGTTTGGAACAAACCGGGTTGTGTTGGGAAGCCTTTATCAAGGAGCAACAGCAGCTTGGGCTGCTGGAGGAAAGGCATTAATAGCGATTGATATACCGATTCAACAGGGTACTGAATACCTTTTCCATCCTGCAATCTTTGTTGCAGCCTTACTAGCCTGTCGTTGGCTTGATTCATCTCAACAAGAAGTTGGGATTCCCTTTTTCATCCAAAAAGTGGAACGATGGCATGACGTAGAACAACCTGCTTATGCCTATGTCGTGCAAGGAGCACAGAAGGAACTCGATGTGCAAATTTTAGATCGGTGGGGGCAAGTGGCGGTTCGTTATAGTGGGATTAAGCTTAAAACTTTAAAAACAGTTAACCTGGAAAAGCTGATTTACGTTCCGGTGTGGCAACGTTTAGCTTATAGAAATACCCCTGCTCAGAAACAGCACACCAATGGTACTACTCTGCTAGTCTACGATCGAGAACAGAGATCAGAGGCGGAAAAGCTGTTAAAAATCTATCAAGCTCGGCAACAGGAGGTTCTCTCTGTTTGTCTTCCAGACACGGATAATTATCAGTTCGACCACTTGGAGAATCTATTAAAGCAACTTACCTCGCCTCTGTGCCATATTTGTTTCCTCGCTACCTCAAGCGAAACATTGCTTCTATCCCAAAATAGTTTTCGGAAAACTGTTCAGGAACCTTGGTATGTAATGGGGTTACTGAGTTTGGTGAAAAAATTGGAGCAGTTGGGTTATGTTGAGAAACCCTTGCAATGGATATTGTTGACAAATCGTGCCTATGCCTTACACCCAGAAGATCAAACCGACCCCTATGCGTCCGTAATCGTAGGATTGGCCACTTCTTTGGCCCAAGAGCATACCCATTGGCAGGTTAATCTATGCGATCGCAACAATATCGATATATTGCCATCTTCTAAGAGTAAAGAGGATTTTCTTTTTCCCCCCTTCAGCGTAAATGGCAACGGCGATCGTCAAAGTTTAAATGTGGTTGTGGAGCGCAACGGCAATGCTTACGTTAGAAAACTGGAGGGCTTGGATTTACCTCGCCTGGCACCAAGTCGCCTGCGAAACAAAGGCATCTATGTACTAGCTGGCGGAGCGGGACACGTAGGCGGACTCCTGACTCGATACCTGGTAAAGACCTATCAGGCAGAGGTTATATGGCTAGGGAGACGAGAGCAGAATGAGTGGATAGACAAAAAAATAGAAGAGATTGGTGCGTTGGGTCCTCGCCCCCGATACATTACTTTAAAAAATTGGTCTGAGGAAGAAACCAGAGCAGTGTTTGATACAATTAAAGAAGAAAAGAACACCATTCATGGTGTATTTAATCTAGTTATGGTCGCTCAAGGGGTTCCCATACGCAGTCTTAGCGAAGAGCGATTCCGGGCAGGTTCATTTGACGGTAAAGTCCAGTCTGCTTTGGCTCTTTACTCTGTGCTAAAAAACGAACCATTAGATTTTCTAGTTTTCTTCTCCTCCATGCAAAGTTTTGCTCAACGCTTAAAATTTATGTCAGCGAATATGAGTAGTTACATAGGAGGGTGTATGTTCCAAGATGCCTTTGCCCATGAAATGAACAGGCAGGTGACCTATCCTGTAAAAACTATTAACTGGGGTTATTGGTCGCACAAGCAACAAGACGATTTCGAGGGAACACATGAACAGTACGAAGCCTATCTCCAGAAAAAGGGAATTTACAGCCTCAATGTTGAGGAAGGAATGGAATCTTTGGAGCGAATATTGGCTCACGAATCCGAACAAGTAGTGGTGACTAAGGCATCCAATGAAATCCTCAAAAATTTTGGTGTTTCGGTCGTTGAAAATACTCTGCTTGCTTCATTGCCGGATCGTTCCTCAATGCTAAATAGCTTATTAGCAGAGGCTGACAAGTTTTAATTCCTATTTCCTTAACTTAGTTTTTGCCAAACCTCAGAAAAAAGAGAGTTATATAGTGAAAGCATCATCAACTCACCCTCGTAAATTGACAGACATATTAATTACCCAGGGGATTTTAAAAACCCTCGAAACGCTTGGTGTGTTGGAGTCCATGAGGGATTTGTGCGATATTGAAGAGCTGAGAAAGCAGTTCGGTATTTTGGATAAGTATCGTCGTTTATGGGGTGAGATTATTCAAATTCTTATTCGAGCAGAGAAAATAGAAGATTGCGGCTCACAAATTCTGTTAAAAGAAAAATATGATGTCCTTGAGAGACAAATTGACTCCCTTAATATAGATTTGGAAGCAGACCGATTGTATGAAGCTTATCCCCTGCTAAAGCCACAATTGGATATCCTTGTACCCTGTCTCAAGGAACTGCCAAAAATTTTGACTGGTCGTAAACAAGCTACAGAAGTTCTATTTGCACATTCCTCGACGGAATCGGTAGAAGCAATTTATAAGGAGCATCCCTCTGCTGAATATTTTAATCTACGGGTAGCTGACGTTGTGAAAGCTGCCGTAGAACAGGCGTTGCCAAGCCTGAGTCAGGGGGAAAAAATACACATTTTGGAAATAGGCGCAGGTACTGGTGGCACTAGTGAATTCTTGTTTAAAGCACTCAATATTTATGCGGATAAGTTACGCTATATTTATACAGATGTATCAAAACGCTTCTTGATTTATGCTGAGGAATCTTTCTGTGAGCAATATTCATTTATAGAGACGCAATTGTTGAATATCGAACAAGCTGTGTCTGAACAAGGATTTGATCCCGCTAGTATCGATATTGTGGTGGCTGCTAATGTTTTGCACGCTACACGTAATATTAGTATTACCCTGCAAAATGTTAAAACATTACTGAAGTGCAATGGACACCTGGTATTAAATGAGTTGACGCAAGTTTCGTCTTTTCTGACGGTGACCTTCGGCTTGTTGGATGGCTGGTGGTTGTATGATGACGAAATTATTCGTTTGCCAGGCTCGCCTGCTCTGTCAGCAAAAAATTGGCAGTTAATGCTGGAAAAAGAGCATTTTCACCAAGTGATTCTATTGGATGAAAAAGCTGAGGCGCTGGGACAGCAAATTATCATAGCCCAAAGCGATGGTCAAACCAGACATGCGCCCCTGATTACGCACAAGGTAGCTACCCCAATCCATCCTGTCAGGCAAAAGGTAAAAGCACCGCTCTCATCAATAGAAGTCGCCGCCTCAGTTGAAGCCAGTCTGATTAAGCAATTGAGCGTGTGCATTAAGATTGAACCAAGTCGGCTTAATACCCACACCACGTTTTCAGATTATGGTGTGGATTCAATTCTTATGCTTGCTTTTGTCGATAAAATTAATGAGGCTCTGGGAATTAATTTAAGCCCCTCAGAGTTATTTAATTATACCACAGTAGAACGTCTTACTGAATTTATTGTTGATATATATAGGAATGAACTGCCTGCACTACTACCGTCTGTTGTAGTGCAAACGGCTCAGATTCAGGAAAATAACAGTGAAATAAAAGTAACAAAAAAAGCAAAAAACAATACCCCGGATATTGGACGCAGCAATAATTCTGATAACGCCTTACCAGCGTTGTCTGACAGGAAGGGCAATCATAAGAGGAATAAGGATCTTTGTGACATAGCGATTATTGGTATGTCCGGTCAATTTCCCGGTGCAAACAACACTCAGCAATTTTGGCAAAATCTGCAAGCAGGCATCGATAGTGTGGGTGTTCTGCCTGAAAGCCGTCTAGATTCTCAAATCTATACTCCCCAGCCAGAAGCAGGAAAATGTTATTGCAAGTGGGGCGGTATCTTAGAGGAACAGTCCTTTTTTGACCCTTTGTTTTTTGAAATCTCTCCCAAAGAAGCCGCTGAGATGAATCCTTCTCAGCGGGTATTTATGCAGGAAGCCTATCGAGCATTGGAAGATGCTGGTATTGTAAACGAAGGGCTTTCACGATTACAATGCGGCGTCTATGTGGGTTGCGAACCAAACGGCTATAGCCAACAGGGTTTCACCGGCTCCTCCGAAGCGCTTGTTGCTTCTAGAATCTCCTATTTTCTCAATTTGCAGGGACCGGCTTTGGTGATTAATTCCGGCTGTTCCTCTTCCTTGGTGGCTATTCATCTGGCCTGTGAAAGCCTTCGTCATGGCGAGAATGATATTGCTCTGGCTGGAGGGGTTTTCACCAATTTAAATAGCGAGTTATTGGTCTGTCTGTCATCCATTGAAATGTTATCATCCTCTGGAAAATGTCGCGCCTTTGATGCAGATGCCAATGGTACGGTTCTAGGGGAAGGTGTCAGCGTGTTGGTGTTGAAAAAATTAGAGGATGCGCTGGATGATGGTGATTTAATTTATGGTGTCATCAAAGGTAGTGGCATTAATCAGGACGGCAGAAGCAATGGCATTACTGCACCTAATGGGCTGGCACAAGAAAAACTGATCGAGCGAATTTATCAGAAATATAATATTGATGCCAGCAAAATTAGCTATATCGAAGCCCACGGTACTGGGACTAAATTGGGCGACCCGGTTGAGGCGAATGCGTTGAAGAAAGTATTTTCGTCAATCAACCCAAAATCAGGCTTCCATTGTGGAGTAGGTGCGGTTAAATCGAATATAGGACATACGGCTGCGGCTGCGGGTGCAATAGGTTCGATCAAGATTTTGTTATGCATGAAGCATCGCCAGTTGCCTGGTCTGGTGCATTTTCATCAACTTAACCCTCTGATTGATTTTTACGACACGGGTCTGTATATTGTTGAGCAATTGCAGGACTGGGAAGCAGAGATGGGTGAGCCGTTAATGGCGGCTATAAACTCTTTTGGACACAGCGGAACTAATGCCCACCTCGTTATTCAGGAAGCGCCTGTGCAGATGATTAGCGATGGCAATAAACCATTTTATTTAATCTGTTTATCGGCTAAAACTGAGGAAGCACTAAAACATAAAATCAGCGATTTGAGTGAGTATCTGGCACACAAAGACAAGCAGGTAACTCTAGGAGCGATCGCTTATACCTTGAATACAGGCCGCGCCCATTTTAAAAAACGCTGTGCTTTCGTCGTCGAGTCGCTAGAGGCTTTGCAAGATGCCCTGACGGGGACTTTAGACGGTCTTGTTAGCAACGCCGAAAGAATGAGTCCGCAAGAACAGGTAGTTTACAGAAAAGTTTTTGATTTGACAGTGGCAGACCTTCATAATATAGGGAAGCTCGAAAGTGGAATCGATCAAACCACCTATAAAGATAACCTCATCACCTTGGCTGGTCTTTATCTAAAGGGTTTTGATTTAAACTGGCAGCGGATTTACGCAGACCAGGTTTATAATCGAGTATCCCTTCCCACCTACCCCTTTGCCAAAGATGCATACTGGATTAACGAGCCAGTAAAAATTAACTTCACCGAGCCTCTTGTCCACAAACCCGAAACCGTCAGCAGTAGCTACCAGCCGCATCAAGAAAATCAAGCTATGCTGGGTGGACAGTTTTATTTACCGCAATGGCAACGCCTTGAGCAAAGGCTATCGCCCTCCAGTCCAAATGATAGCGCCAAGCCAGCAGTAGCATCTGGCACAGTTGTGATTTTTTATCCACCAACTATGTCTGGTGTGAAAGATGAGATTCAAAACTGCCATGAGCAAGTACCTGCAAGCCGTGTCGTCAGCTTTGAGGTTGGCAACACTCCTGCGTCTGAATTAAATGTTAGCGATCGTAATGCCTTTAAACTCGCCCTTGCATCTACCCATCTGGCATTGGCAACTTTACTTGAGCAAGGTCAAGCTCTAACGCTCTACTTTATCATGCCCGAACCGGATCGAGTCCTTAACTTAGAGTTAAGCGTTGAACGCCTTGAGGATAACCAGTCGCTGGGTTTGATTGCGCTTTTCCGCTTAATTCAGGCGCTGTTGGACTATCATTGCTATTCCAACGAACTGACCATTAAAATTATAACGCAGCAAACACAGGCGTGCAAAGCCTCTGAGCGTATTGCCCCCTATGGCGCAGATGTGGTTGGTTTTGTTCAATCGTTAACGAAAGAATATGACCTCTGGCAGGTAAGCTGCGTAGATATTAATCGACAGACATTGTGGACATCCGAGCAAAGCAAAAACTTTGCCAAGGCACTGACTGCGCTGAAGCCACCGACGAATGGGCGCGTCCTCTGCTGGCGGGAAGGGCGTTTTTATCACAATGTTTTAACCCAGGCTAATCTAACCAGCATTCAGGGTAGTTCCTTCAAAACCCACGGTGTATATCTGATTATCGGTGGCGCTGGAGGTTTGGGTTTTGTACTCAGCCAGTATCTGCTGGAAAAAGTTCAAGCGAAGCTGATATGGGTTGGACGGCGCAGCGTCGAGGCTTTGGCACCCGACGCGCTACAGCTATTAACAGCACAGAGAGCTGAAGTGTTGTACCAGCAAGCGGATATTTGCGATCTTGAGGCTATGCAGCGAGTGCTACAGCAAGCCAAAGCACATTTTGGACATATTGACGGTGTTATCCATTCGGCCTTGGTTTTGGAAGATCGGGCGATCGCCGATATGGATGAAAAAACGCTACACAAAGTACTTGCTCCCAAAGTACAGGGCAATGTGGTACTCCAACAAGCCCTAGCCAATGAACCTTTAGACTTCCTATTGTTTTTCTCTGCTGGGCAGTCCTTTATGAGTCATGCCGGACAAAGTAATTATGCCTCTGCCTGTACCTTTGAAGATGCCTGGGCGCAGTACCAAAATCAGCAACAAAACTATCCGGTAAAAATTATTAACTGGGGCTATTGGGGCGAGGTGGGCATTGTCGCCACCACTGACTACCGTCAAAGAATGACCAAACAGGGCGTGCTATCTATTAATCCGCAAGAGGGAATGGAGGTAGTTGAGCGTTGTCTGACATCTTACGCTACACAGGTCGCTTATTTTAAAGCCCAACCAAGTACCTTGAGCCGTTTGGACTTAAATGACTCAGGAATCATGTCTGCGTGCCAGAAAAGTGCTTCACCTGCGATGATTGATACCGTAATTGCCGCCACCCAATTTTCATCAATGTCGCTGCAAGAAAGGCAGCGTCATCAGCAGGCAATGCAACAGTTGGATCGTCTTGGTTGTTATCTACTTCTGCGTGCATTCCAGACAATGGGTGTGTTTTGTCAGCCCGGTGAGCAATATCAGCAACAAGCACTGGCCAGCAGATTAGCTATTCCAGACAGTTATCATCAACTCTACAAAGAATGGCTGAACTTGCTGGATAAGGCAGGCTTTATTGCCATCAATGGTTTGCACATTGAAGTGAAAAACACTTTGCCACAAGAAACTAACGAACATCAGAACTGGTTAAAACCCTATCCCGAACTCGTATCGCACGAGAAATTGTTGCGAACCTGCCTGCAAGCTTACCCGGATATTATTCAGGGATACGTTGCAGCTACGGATATTATGTTTCCAGAAGCATCGATGGAATTGGTCGAAGGTGTTTATCAGGGAAATACCGCCGATGCGCTGAATACTAAAGCTAGAGATGCTGTAGTAGCCTACGTAAAAGCACGGGTAGCTGAGTACCAAAAACTGCCGGACACCTTCATGCCGGAAAAAATTGTCCTTTTAGAAGTCGGGGCAGGAATCGGCGGCATGAGTAGCGAGATTTTCAAAGGCCTGGCACCCTATGGACAATATATAGAATATTATTACACCGATATCTCCGAGCATTTTGTTCACTACGGCCGCCGTCGCTATGGTAAAGATTACCCCTTCGTCATATTTCAACGTTTAGACATTGAGCAAGAACATGAAGTGCTAAGTGTGGTTTTGCCTAGTGCCTGCGATGTCATCTTAGCGGCAAATGTACTCCATGCAACCCAATCTATCCGCAACACAGTACAACACGTTAAAGCCCTATTAAAACGGCACGGACTATTAATCTTAAACGAAGTCACGAGGCCTACCAGCTTTGCTACATTGACTTTTGGCTTACTAGAAGGCTGGTGGCGGTATCAGGATGCCTTCATGCGTATGCCTGGCGGCCCCCTATTAAGCGAGTCCATGTGGCATAGTTTGCTCGAAGAAGAAGGTTTTAACAACGTCGTGTCCCTGGGTGAGCAAAGCGAAGGCGAAATGTTGGGACAACATATTATTGTTGGGCAAAGTGATGGCTGGAGTTTACGTAACAAGACGCTGGACTATAAAACTGAGGAAAATTGGCAAATGGATAAAAAGCAAACTGAGCCAAAAAATTCAGCCCCTGATAGCATTGTTACCCAAGTCAAGAACGCCTATAGTCCTGAGCAGTTAGTCAAAAAAGTCGCAGTGCAGATTGTGGAAACCCTCTCAGAAACACTGGACATAGCATCTACTCGTGTAGAACTGGATGTACCGTTTTCTGAGTACGGCGTGGACTCGATTCTTTCTGTCTCGATTATTAACGAATTAAACAAACGCTTGGGGATTCGTCTTAAACGTCCCGATCTGTTTAATTATACTACCGTTGGCAGTATGACGGCTCATATTGTCAAAACTTTCGGCGATCGCCTAACGGAGCCCTTACCAGAAAAGGTAGAAAAGCCAACACCAGTGGCAACCCCTCAAAACGTACAAGCTGCGGTTAAGCAACAAAACCAGCCTCAAATACCGCCAACCATTTTACGAACAAGCCAGGAACCGATTGCTGTAATAGGAATGTCTGCCTGCGTACCAGGTGCTGATAATGTGCATACATTCTGGGACAATCTGGTTGCCGGTAAAAATTCCGTGACCCAGATTCCCCATGAGCGCTGGCAAAGGGAGTCAGTCAATGACTTAGCCAGTGAGTCAGATATCTCCCATCGGCAAGCCGGATACATGGATAATATTGCCGAATTCGATCCGCTGTTTTTTGCCATTTCTCCCCAAGAGGCGCAGTGGATGGACCCGCAACAGAGGCTGTTCTTACAGCAGGCTTGGTCAGCCTTGGAAGATGCCGGATATAATCCGCGAACGTTGGAGGGTAGTTCGTGCGCTGTTTTTGTTGGCTGCTCTGCAACAGGCTATGGTGTGAAAGAGGGTGAACGTGCAGGTTATGTACCCTATGCAATGACCAATAGCGAGGCAATATTACCCGCCAGAATCTCATATTTTCTAGACTTAAAAGGGCCCAGCATTCCCATTAACACCGCCTGCTCCTCGTCTCTGGTTGCTATTCATCTTGCCTGCGAACAAATCCGTTCTGGGCAGAGTGACATGGCTCTAGCTGGCGGTGCTTCCGCGCTGATTGGTTCTGCCTTGCACATCGGTTTGAAAGGTGCCGGAATGTTATCCCCTGATGGTGCCTGCAAAGCATTTGATCGGGGAGCTAATGGCTTTGTTCTTGGCGAAGCGGTTGGCGTTGTCGTTCTAAAATCTCTCTCCGCAGCATTAGCCGACGGGGATTCCATACATGGTTTAATTATTGGTTCAGCTATTAACCAAGATGGTAAAACCAATGGGATTATGGCACCGAATGGTCCCTCTCAGACCGCATTAATTGAGTCGGTGTACCGCAAATTTCAGATAGATCCCAATACAATTAGTTATATCGAAACTCATGGTACGGGAACGCAACTAGGTGACCCAATAGAAGTAAACGCTCTTGCTGATGCCTATAAAAAATTCACCACGAAAACACAATACTGTGCCATAGGCTCGGTAAAAACTAATATTGGGCATACCACCACTGCTGCTGGTGTATGCGGATTAATTAAAACTTTGCTGTGTTTAAAAAATCAAAAACTTGTACCCTCCCTACACTATAAGGAACCAAACGAAAACATTCAATTTGAACAGACTCCTTTTTATGTCAATACCCAGGCAAAAGACTGGCCAGGTAATCATGTCGGTATACGACGTGCGGCTGTAAGTTCTTTTGGATACAGTGGTACTAATGCACATATAGTAGTAGAAGAGTTTGTCGAAACCAGAACAAATCCTGCCGGACAGGAGGGTCCTGTGCTAATTGTATTGTCGGCTAGGAATGAGGTGTGTCTCAAAAAATTAGTCCGCAATCTGAGGGCTTACCTAAATAGAAAAGAGAGCCATTTACAGCTGATTGATGTGGCTTATACGCTTCAGGTTGGCAGACAGGAAATGTCAGAGCGCCTGGCATTTGTTGCCAACAGTGTGGCGGATATAGTAAAACATTTAAGCGATTTTGTTGACGGCAAAGCCAATAGCAAAGATTTATACCGGGGTAAAGTTAAACCGACAGGCGATAAAACCAATTTGCTTTTGGAGGGCAATGCTGGACAGGCATTTATCGATACCATTTTAAAGCAACAGGATTACCGCAATCTAGCCGCATTATGGGTAGCTGGCACAGCTTGGGATTGGAATTTACTCTATGCTAAAAACGTTAAAAACCGCCCCCGCCGCATCTCGCTACCTAGCTATCCTTTTGCACGAGAAAGTTATTGGTTGGATGGAGTGGTAGAAGCAAAGGCAGAGAATTTAACCACAGATAAGATAAAAGCAGAGACTCCCACAAATCAAATTGAACAAAGCACTGAGCTAATGACTTTTGAGGAAGTCTGGCGGGAGCAGCCTTTAAACGACACTTCTAGTTCAGTCAGCTACAAAAGTGTTATTTATTTCCTTTCCTCGCCAGAAAATCAGCAGGCAATGCTTCAGGCAATGCAAGCCATTGACCCGATCGTCAATGTTATTTTCATTGCCCAAGGTAATGCTTACGCAAAACATTCATCTTCTACTTATACAGTTGACCCAGCCGATACGCAGAGCTATCGTCAAGTCTTTGCAGACATTAGCCAGAATCAGGGCAAGGTGGATGCGCTAGTTTATCTGTGGCCGACGGAGGATTCGCGTTGCTTGTACGATTCATATGCGATCGCTCGTATTTTACAAGCTCTAGCCAACAGCACATTAAAACCTTCCCGATTCTTACTTGTGGCTTCTTTTACCACTGCCCTAGAGCGTTGTTATCTTGAATCCTGGCTTGGCTTTGAACGCTCTTTAAAGCTGATTATGCCTGGAATCCAGGTGGTTGGACTCTATCAGGAAAATCCAGCACCAAGTCAAACTATCTCCATGACAGAATGGAGTCAAAACATTCACTCTGCACTTAAAACACCTAAAGCGCAGACTGTGCTGATACAAAAGCACCGACGCTACGTTTGTCAGATTCAAAAAACCGTGCTGACACAACAGGAGAGTGGTATAGCATCGACAATAAAACCTGGAGGCACTTACCTGATTACCGGTGGCTGTGGGGGCTTGGGTTTTTTGGTTGCACAACACTTGGCAGCATATTTTAACCAACCTACACCATCTGTAGTAGGCACAGCCGTTAATTTAATTCTTACAGGTCGATCCTCTCTGGATGAAAAGATACAGAGCAAAATAACGCAACTGGAAAAACTGGGAGCAAAGATTAACTATCTTCAAGCGGATGTATGCGATTCAATAGCCATGAGAAATGGCATTGCCCAGGCTAAAAACCGCTTTGGCAACATACACGGTATTTTTCATATCGCTGGAATTGCTGCCAGTGCAACTATCCTAGACACAAATATTGACGGCTTTCAAGAGGTGCTTAGTCCTAAAATTGCCGGAACATTGATGCTGGAAGATTTGTGTCGTGATGAACCGCTTGATTTTGTCTGCTATTTTTCCTCTTCTGCGGCTATATTGGGAGACTTTGGTGCCTGCAACTACGCCATTGGTAATCGTTTTCAAATGGCCTATGCCACCTATCGCAATCAATTGCAACAACAGGGTATGCGCCAAGGTAAGGCGGTGGCGATCAATTGGCCACTTTGGCAGGAAGGCGGCATGGGCTTTAGTAAAGACGAAAATACCAAGATGTATTTGCGCTCCAGTGGTCAGCGGGTTTTGGAAACTGAGGAAGCTCTGGCGGTTTTGGATACAATCCTCAGCCAAAATAAAACACAGCATTTGGTATTGGTCGGTCAGCCAAGCCGGATTAATGGCTTTTTAGGGCTGGATCGAGCTCCGTTAAATCCATCACCTGTAAATCCAACACCCGTAAATCAAGTATCCAAGCGGCCAGAGCTAAGAGGCTTGAGTCTGGAAGAGTCGATATTATGGGATTTAAAAAATATTATCGTCCAACAACTGAAAGTTCCCTGGGAGCAGCTTGAGCGAGAAAGCAACTTAGCTGATTTTGGTTTTGATTCAATTAGTTTACTGAGCTTTGCCACGCGGCTCAGCGAGCATTATCAACTTGAAATTACACCCGCCTTGTTTTTTGGATATTCGACTCTGGAGCATCTCACGCAGTATTTTTTAAGCGAACATAGCGACTTTATCCAAGCCTTTTATAAGGAACAGACGAAAATAGAAGTGCATTCAGCCGAGGTTCCTAAAGAAGAAAATGCTTTTATCCCTAGCATACCTGAAGAATTCCAACCAGAAAAAACGGAGGCCCCGATAGACAACGAGCCTATTGCCATTATTGGCATGAGTGGGAGATTTGCCAACGCCTACGATATTGAACAAATGTGGAGTATCTTGGCAGAGGGTAAATGTGCGGTAGCAGAAATTCCGCAAAATTATTTTGACTGGCGCAGGTATTATGGAAACCCAAGTCAGGACGCCAACAAAACCAACGGAAAATGGTGCGCCTCTATTCCTGGCGTTGCAGAATTCGACCCATTGTTTTTCCAGGTTTCCCCGCGAGAAGCGCCAAACATAGATCCCCGTCAACGACACTTGTTACAAGAGTCCTGGAATGCTCTGGAAAATGCTGGATACGGGATGCATCATATTAATAACCAAAAAATCGGCACTTTTGTTGGCGCTGAAGAAGGGGATTATTATCTACGTGTCAAAGAGGGTAACATCACCTCTAATCACTCAGGTATTCTCGCCGCCCGCTTGGCCTATTTCTTAAATCTGAAAGGGCCAACAATGACAATTAATACCGCCTGTTCCTCCTCCCTTGTGGCGGCTCATCAGGCTTGCCTGAGTTTACGACAGGGCGAATGTGATACAGCAATTGTGGCAGGTGTGAATCTGATGCTCACACCCTACGGCTATATCAGTATGGCGCAAGCAGGTATGTTGTCCAACGATGGCCACTGTTATGCCTTTGACCAACGTGCTAATGGTTTAGTGCCTGGTGAAGCAGTAGTGGTGGTGGTACTGAAGCGCCTTAGCCGGGCCCTGATTGACGGCGATCCTATTCATGCGCTGATATTGGCTAGCGGCGTTAACTATGATGGCAAAACCAATGGCATCACTGCACCTAGCGGCGTTTCGCAGACTGAGTTAATTAAGGATGTTTATCAACGAGCCAGGGTTAGTCCGCAGCATATTGATTATATTGTCACTCACGGTACTGGTACTAAATTAGGCGATCCAGTCGAGCTAAACGCACTTAACGAAGTATTTAAGGGCAGCAACCACCCCTGCGCTATAACTTCCAGCAAAACCAATTTTGGTCATACTTTTTCTGCTTCGGGTCTTGTCAGTCTTGTCAGCCTCGTGCAGGCGCTTCGTTATGAAACGCTTCCTCAAAGTCTGCACTTTGCTCATAAAAACGATTTTGTTTTGTGGGATAAAAGCCCTCTCTATGTGAATACAGCCAATCAACCCTGGCCCTATCAACCGGGTAAAAAACGCATTGGCGCGGTAAGTGCTTTTGGTATGAGTGGCACAAATGCCCATATGCTCGTTCAGGACTATCGACTCAACAGAAAAGAACAGCGTTTAGTCTCACCTTATTCCTTACTGGTTTTATCAGCAAAAACCGAAGATGCGCTGCAACTAAAAGTCAAAGCCATGATTCAGTTCTTGCAAAAGGGGCTGGTCGATAATGTCACACTGACCGATATCAGCTATACCTTGTTTGAAGGTCGCCACCACTTTCAATACCGTCTGGCGATTGTGGTAGAGGATATAGCTGATGCTATTTACAGTTGGTCACAGTCATATCATTCAGATAAAAAACCCAATATTTTTCATGGTAAAGTGCCTACTGAATTTAGTGGTCAAAAGGTAATTCGCAATTATATTAACGAATTACTTCAAAAAACTTGCCTCTCTGCCGACAATGATAACTTGTACCGTGAAAACCTCTTTGGTTTAGCTGATTTTTATTGTCAGGGCTATGATATCCCCTGGTCTACTCTGTATGGAGATATACCTCCACATCGGATTAATCTTCCTGGTTATCCGTTTTCCAGACAGCATTTTTGGCTGGATTTCTCTCCACAGTTTCATGATGAGCAGGTAACTAAAAAAATCCCTGTTGCCGAGCCACCGAAACCAACAGTCGATGAGCAAAAAAAAATCAAGGAATTTAGTTATCTTTTCAAATGGGAGCAGCAGGCACAAATAAAAACTGAGATAAAAGCCAATCAAGTTGTTTTGCTAGTTTACTTTGAACCTACATCGCCATTTGAAAAAACCCTGGCAAACTTCTTCCAGGTGCAGTGTAAATCCCAGGTGATTGAGATTCAATTGGGTCGGGAAACCAAACAAGTATCAGAAGATAAATGGTACTGCGATGTAAATGCCTTCAACGGCTTTCAGACCTGTCTGCAAGCATATGGACAAAAAATCGATAGCTTTTATTTTATTTGTGCTGATAGTCCCCAGGGCGGTATGCAAGAAACCGAGATTCAGTTGTTGCGACTCGTCAAAGCACTTAAACAACGTCTACAGAACAATGCCTTTATCGATTGCACCCTCCTGACTCTGGATAACTATCGCGTAGATAACAGCGTCACAAGCCCAAACAATGGTGGTATTAGTGGACTTGGGTATTCGATAGCCCAGGGCGACCACCGCTTCCGAGTTAGAAACATTGACCTATCGCGGGAAGATATAGCCAGCGCAGAAAAACAGCGCACCCTACCAGCCATGATATTAAGCGAAGTCGCGTCGGATAGAGGTGAGGTGACCAAGTTGCAAGAAGGCTGGCGCTACAAGCAGCGTTTTTTCAAGCTTGATTGGCAGTCCCTGCTAGCGGCGCATCCACAAGCGGTGGGTTTAAAAACTGGTGGCGTCTATGTTTTGATGGGAGGAGCAGGAACCGTTGGCACGATTCTTACCCACTATCTCATACAAAAATATCAAGCCAAAGTAGTTTGGCTTGGGCGTAGTCCGCTGACCTCTTCTGCTGTGCAAGAGAAACTACAGGCATTCCAGGCAATAGACGAAAGTAATGTCCCACTTTATATTCAGGCTGATGTCACCGATGAGCTATCAATGGTTCAGTCGGTTGAAAAAATTAAACAATATTATCCTCGTATCAATGGTGCTATTTTTTCCGCACTCGTATTTAAGTTTGATAACTCAATAGCCCAGACCACTGAGGTAGACTTTAATCAGGTTTTAGATACCAAGAAAAAAGGCGCACCGTATTTTTATACGGCTTTCAAAAATGAAGCCTTAGATTTTATGTGTTATTTCTCATCGGTGCAGGCATTTTCCTTTTTGTCCTCTCGTGATAGTGCGGGATATGCAGCAGGAATCACCAGCGCTGATACCTTCGCGCATTCCATCGACAAAAGTGCAGCCTTCCCTGTAGGTATTATTAATTGGGGCTATTGGCAGGCATCACTGGCAGGAACTGAGACTGAGAAGCGTTTGGCTGGTCACTATGATTTAATTTCTGATAAGCAGGGCTGCCAGTTTTTTGATGAATTTATCGCGCTGCTCAGGGCAGGGGTTGTTAAACAAACGCTTTATTTAGGCGCATCAAAAGCGGTAGAGGGCTTAATGGGCTGCAATCCCAAGCAAATAATTACCCTGAACAAACCCGCTGCGGATTCTTTTATTCACTATCTTTTCAATGAGAATCAGGCAGATGAAGATGCAGGTGAGCAGCTAGAGATAGCAAGTCTTTTGGATAAAGATTTCAGGAATGAACTTAACGACTGGCTGCTACATCTGTTGTTTTCACAAATGCGACAACTGGGAATATTTTTAACCGGCGGTGAGCAGAAAGAAAGTACGCATTGGCAAAAACAAGCCGGGGTGATAGAAAAATATGGGCGCTGGTGGCGCGAGTGCTGCTTAGGGCTGCTGGAAGAGTATGGCTATGTACAATGTCAAGGCGATCGCGTTGAGGTCGCTACCAATATCAAAATAGACGAGGCGGAGAAACTCTGGCAGGGCTGGGAAAACTACAAAAACTTATTCCTCGACAATCCCGGAAAGAAAACGGCGCTGGAATTATTGGATAGCTGCCTCAGAAACCTGCCTCAAATTCTGCGTGGCAGCATCCAGGCTACAGATATTCTTTTTCCAAAATCTTCAATGGAAAAAGTAGAAAATATGTATCAAAGGAATTCGCTATCCGACTATTTTAATACCTTTGTCGCCAAAAGCGCCGAAGCTTATATTCGTCAGCGAATTCAGGCGGCTCCGCAAACGAGGATTCGGATATTGGAAATAGGTGCAGGTACGGGGGGAACCACCGCTTTAGTTTTGCCACAATTGCGTCAGGTTCAAGATGCGATCGCCGAATATTGTTATACTGACCTTTCCAAAGCTTTTTTAGTGCACGCCAGAAAAAGTTATGGACAACATTATTCCTATCTAAATTACAAGCAGCTAAATGTTGAAAAGGCACTAGCACCTCAAGGAATAGAACCTGGTACTTATGATATTGTCATCGCTACCAATGTATTACACGCGACAAAAAATATCAGGGAAACACTCCGCCATGCCAAAACGGCTCTGAAACGTAATGGACTGTTATTGATAAATGAAGTAGTGGAAAAATCCCTAATTGGCACTTTAACTTTTGGTTTGTTAGACGGTTGGTGGCTTTACCAAGATGAAGAGTTACGCATTCCCGGTTCCCCACTCATCGAGATGGAATCCTGGCTGAAGATTTTAAAAGAAGAAGGATTTACCTCGATATTGTTGCCAGCCCAAGCTGCGTATGAATTGGGACAGCAAGTCATAGTTGCAGAAAGTGATGGTCTTGTCAGACGGGAGAGAGAGTACTTGCCAAACAAGGTGGAATCATCCGCTAACTCTGCAATAACTGTGGTGCAGGAAGTGCCTTTAACTCAAGAGCAGCCTTTAGCGTCAAAAGAGCCTGTTCAGGAAATGTCTCCCGAAATACTCCGGGAACAAGTGGCTCAGATAATTCTCAAATATCTGTCCGAAACTTTAGATATGGCGGAAGCTAATATTGACTCACAGATGTCATTTTCTGACTATGGGATTGATTCCATTCTTGGTGTTGGTTTTATTGAACAAATTGCCAAGGCGTTGGGAATTAGTATGAATACGGCGATTTTGTTTGATTATACCAACGTTAAGCGTCTCAGCCATTATCTGGTGGATACCTATATAGTAGAAATTCAAAACCAACTGGCAAAAAATAGCGTGCGATCGCTCGATCGCGACAACAGCACGAATAACATAAGTATATCTACAGAAACCAAACCAGAAAAACCAGTGTCTCCCGAAATACTCCGGGAACAAGTGGCTCAGATAATTCTCAAATATCTGTCCGAAACTTTAGATATGGCGGAAGCTAATATTGACTCACAGATGTCATTTTCTGACTATGGGATTGATTCCATTCTTGGTGTTGGTTTTATTGAACAAATTGCCAAGGCGTTGGGAATTAGCATGAATACGGCGATTTTGTTTGATTATACCAACGTTAAGCGTCTCAGCCATTATCTGGTGGATACCTATATAGTAGAAATTCAAAACCAACTGGCAAAAAATAGCGTGCGATCGCTCGATCGCGACAACAGCACGAATAACATAAGTACATCTACAGAAACAAAACTAGAAACTCCTGTATTTAAAATAACATCCAACGAGTATAAAGCAGAAATCTGCAAAGAAATTGCCGTTATTGGTATGTCAGGGCAATTCCCCAAAGCACAAGATATTGATACATTTTGGCAAAATTTGATTCAGGGGCATGATGGCGTTGCTGAGTTACCCGCGAATTATCTCAACCCGGATTTGTTTAGTCCACACAAACAAGCAGGAAAAACCGATTGTAAATGGGGCGGCATTTTAGAGCAGCGAGGTTATTTTGACCCGCTATTTTTTAACATCACTCCCAGAGAAGCTGAGTCGATGAACCCTCATCAGCGTCTAATTCTGAGCGAGAGTTGGAAAGCACTAGAAGATACAGGCTACAATCCCAAAGACCTGGAAAACTCTCGTGTCAGCGTATTTATTGGTGCCGAACCTAGCAACTATACCCATGAAACCTTTACTGGTTCTTCTGATGCCATTGTTGCCTCCCGCTTATCCTATTACCTTAACCTGAAAGGACCCGCTTTGGTGGTCAATACTGGTTGTTCGTCTTCTGCTCTGGCTATTCATTTAGCTTGTGAAAGTTTACGGAGTGGAGAGTCCTCGATGGCACTGGCGGGAGGAGTTTTCGCTGCTTTGCAAGAAAAAGCACTGCTTACATTGTCACAAATTGATATGCTGAGTTCCACAGGTCGCTGTCGTACTTTTGATAGATTCTGTGATGGTACAGTGTTATCCGAAGGTGTCGGTATCGTTGTCTTAAAACGACTTAGCGATGCAATCAGAGACAAAGACCCTATTTATGGTGTCATTCAAGCTTCTGGTGCAAATCAAGACGGTGCTAGTAATGGGATGACGGCTCCCAGTGGTCTGTCTCAGGAAGAACTGATAACGTCTGTTTACCGACAGTATCAAATAAACCCAGAAACCATCAGTTATTTTGAAGCCCACGGAACCGGCACAAGATTGGGAGATACGGTTGAGGCTAATGCGTTGAAACGAGCCTTTAAACAGTTTACTGATAAGACGCAATTTTGTGCGCTTGGCAGTGCAAAATCCCATATTGGACATACCGGCGCAGCCTCCGGCGTTATTGGTTTAATCAAAGTTTTATTGTCCATCCGCCATCGTCAGCTGCCGAAACTGCTACATTTTGAAGAACTCAATCCGGCTATCGAATTGGAAAATTCTGCGTTTTATATCAATACTCAAAATGCTGAATGGACGAACAAGGACGGTTTGTTAACTGCTGCACTGAATTCTTTTGGTCATAGTGGTACTAACGTTCACCTTGTAGTTCGGGAGCATCAGTCGGTAGGTCAGGTGAAAGTGGAAGCCGATTCAGTACTGATTCCGCTGTCTGCCAAAACACCCGAATGCCTTCAAGCCTATGCTGAAAAATTAGCGGTGTTTTTGGAGAATAGACTTTTAAGTAAAATGACAGATGAAGAAATTAGCCTCTCTGATTTAGCATTTACCCTCCAGCTGGGACGGGAAGCGATGCGAGAACGCTGCATTTTCCTAGCAAGAAATATTTCGGATTTAATTGCACAATTAAACGCTTTTGCGAAAGACAAGACTCTCAAGGATTTGAGTTGGTATGGACGAGTCGGACACAGTAAGAATCATAATGGTGAATCTCAGCAAATTATTGCCCAATGGATAGAACAAGGAAAACTTGAAAAAGTCGCCGCCGCTTGGGTAGAGGGACAGATCATCGACTGGTCAGTATTGTATAGTGATCGCAAACTCACACCACATAAAATACACGCCCCAACCTATCCTTTTGCAGAGGAATATTATTGGAAGCCGGAAGAGCAAAGCATTACCCAGAAAACCACTGCTCCAGAAACAAGCCCTGTAACCTTTGGAACGCTTTTTCTAAAACCATCTTGGATAGAGCAAAGCATAGAAAATTCAGGCTCAATCACGCAGTACAACAGGCATTTGGTGATTCTCTGTGAACCCGACGGAATAACACAGGAAAGTATTACTGGCAGGATGGAGACAGTCGATTGTCTCGTTCTTCAATCATCATCGAAAAACATCGCTGAACGTTTCCATTCCTATGCGTCCCAGCTATTTACAGAAATTCAACAGATTCTCAAAGACAAACAAGAGACAAAAATCTTACTTCAGTTAGTAATTCGTGACTTGCCGGAACATCAGATTTTTGCTGGTCTTGCTGGTTTACTGATGACGGCTCACCTGGAAAATCCCAACCTGGTTGGCCAGCTTATTAGCGTAGGAACTAATGACAATGCGAAAAATATTGTTGCCAAACTGAAAACGAATGCTCAGACACCCTTAGACCAAAATATTGATTATCATAACGGAAAACGTCGGATTGCCAGATGGAAAGAAATACAGATTGATAACGATCGAGTAAGTATTCCCTGGAAGGAAAAAGGGAAGTACCTGATCACCGGAGGGCTGGGTGGCGTAGGACTAATTTTCAGTCAGGAAATTGCCCAACAGATTTGCGATGGAACGATTATTCTTGTTGGACGTTCAACCATTGATGAGACGAAGCGACAGATGCTGCAAACCCTACAGCAGTTCTACTCGCAAAGTCGTACACATTTTGAATACCGGCAGGTGAACGTTTGCGATCCGCAGGGCGTGGCGAAATTAATCGAGGATATTAACCGAGATTTCGGACATCTCGATGGCATTATTCACGCTGCCGGTGTGATTCATGACAACTTCATTATTAAAAAAACGCCGCAAGAATTAGACAAAGTGCTTGCGCCCAAAGTCATGGGCTTGGTGAATCTCGATCGGGCCACTAAAGACCAGCCATTGGACTTTTTCTTTTTCTGTTCGTCACTAGCGGGTGGTATTGGTAATGTCGGACAGGCGGATTATGCCTGCGCCAATGCCTTTATGGATTCCTATGCACAATACCGAAATCAACTATTGCATTCCCATCAACGTCAGGGACGGACTCTTTCGATCAACTGGCCTCTATGGCAGGAGGGCGGTATGCAGGTCGATGAAGCGATCGCTAAAATGATGGCGCAAAGTATCGGCCTAATTGCTATGCCCACGGAATTCGGCATTCGTGCCTTGTATCAAGCCTTTGCCAGCAATCAGGATCGGGTAATGGTATTGTGGGGCGATTTGGCCAAACTAAAACCATCCTTTTTGAATTTGGCGGAAAAAACAGTTCCATCTATAACAGGCGATGTTAAGTCTGCGTTGGGTTCGGAGCAACTGCAACAAAAAACCCTCTACAAATTAAAAGCTTTATTTGCTGACATAAATAAGTTACCTCTGGACAGGGTTGACGCGGAAGAACCCCTGGAAAGTTATGGTATCGACTCGATCATGATCGCCCAGTTGAATCAAAGGTTAGTCGAGGGGCTAGGTTCTGTCTCTAAAACGCTGTTTTATGAATTCCAGACCTTAGCAGATTTAGCGCAACACTTAGCCGTCACCTATAGTAATGGTTGTCTGAAATGGACTGAGTTGAATATCTCCCTTGCTACTCCTGATGTAAAAGTCGAATCTGTAAAAACTGAGCCTGTAAAAAGCCAGCTTGCAAACGAAAACTCCGCGCAGATATCGAATTTTGCCGGAAAACAAGCGATCGCCATTATCGGATTGAGTGGCCGTTATCCAAAAGCCAAAACCATAGCAGATTTTTGGCAGAATCTGAAAAACGGCGAACAATGTATCAGCGAAATTCCCAGTCAGCGTTGGGATTGGCAGCGCCATTATCATGCCAATCCCAGCGAGGCTGTTAAATTAGGCAAGAGTTATAGCAAATGGGGTGGGTTTTTAGAGGACTTCGATCACTTTGACCCCATGTTTTTTAATATGACACCGCGTGAGGCACAAAATATCGATCCGCAAGAACGCATATTTCTGCAAGAAAGTTGGAAAGCCCTGGAAGATGCGGGATATTCACCCTCCAACCTGCCTGCTGATTTACGCCAAAGAACCGGCGTTTTTGCTGGTATAACAAAACAAGGTTTTAATTTATATCGCACAGAACTCCGTCAGGGCGATCAAAATGCGGCTCGTCAAATAGAGTGTCCAGCCACATCATTTGCTTCTCTGGTGAACCGGGTTTCTTATTTCCTCAATCTCCAAGGACCGAGTTTCTCTGTCGATACAATGTGTTCCTCTTCATTAGTCGCCATACATGAGGCTTGTGAATATATTCGCACTGGCAAGGGGGATATGGCTGTGGTTGGGGGCGTCAACTTATATCTACACCCATCGTCCTATTTTGAACTTTCTTTAGGACAATTTGTTTCCAGCGGTTCAACCTGTGCCGCGTTTGAAACCGATGGCGATGGCTTTGTTCCCGGAGAAGGGGTTGGGGTCGTCATCCTCAAATCTTACGACCGGGCGCTTAAAGATCGCGATCGCATTTATGCCCTGATTCGTGGTACCGCAGTCAATCACGATGGGAAGACAAATGGCTATAAAACCCCCAACCCTGGACCGAAAGCAGATGTGATTCGTCAGGCATTGCAAGATAGTGGTATTGATGCGCGAAGCATCAGCTATATTGAAGCAGCTGCACAAGGTTCCGACATGGGCGATGCCATAGAAGCAAGGGCATTGACCGAGGTTTTTAGCGATCGCACCAATGTTGAGGGAGCATATCGCATTGGCTCAGTCAAACCCAATATCGGCCATAGCGAATCGGCATCGGGAATGTCGCAACTGACGAAAGTGATTTTATCGTTGAACCATAAAACCCTAGTGCCAACCTTGCGATCGCGAGAACTCAGTCCCACCATTGATTTTGAACGCCTGCCCTTTGAGTTACAGCAAGACCTCAGCGAATGGAAACCCGTTCGCGTAGATGGTATAGAAGTACCGCGAAGAGCCGGGGTGATGAACATTGGTGCTGGTGGGGTGAATGCTCACATTATTGTCGAAGAATACCTGGGTAATCCAGAGCCTGTTAACGATCAGCAGGAACCCGTGCTTTTTGTTTTATCAGCTAAAAATGAAGAGTGCCTAGAACAATATGTTCAGGACTGGCTGATCTACCTTAAAAATCATCAAAGCCTCGATTTACCGTCGATAGCTTACACCCTTCAGGTAGGACGGGAAAGCATGGCGTGTCGCCTTGCCTTTGTAGTTAAACAGGCCGTGGAAATTGAGCAGCATCTGACGCGCTGGCTTAAAAACCGTGAGCTGAGTGAGCTAGGTTTTTACGGTGATGTGACACGGGAGAAAATCAAAAACCCAGAAGCGGTGGCAGCACTAGTAAAAGCAGGTGATGCCAATAATGCCCGCGAGTTAGCTGTACTATGGGTGCAAGGTAATACTATCGCGTGGGATGAATGGCATGAAGGAAAGACTCTAGGCAGACTCAGTGGCTTGCCGACTTATCCTTTTGCGAAAAGAACTTGCTGGCTTATTCGCCATGACAATGAACATCCAGAGGACGAATGCAGCCTAGAAAAAAGTGATGTCGCCCAGAACATAAATCAAAGCCTGGATGAAAATAAGGCCGTTGAATTTTACACCCGAATGTCACAAGATTGTGACGAAGAATTTCAGGAAGAGTATTTGACTTTTGGTGCTTTCCCCCAAAGAATACCTGGCTTCTCTATGACTCGTGTTGCCATGAATGCACACAAGTATCCAGAAGAACTGGAAATGATTAAGGAAAGACAGCGCGAACTGCGTCAGGTTCTGTTTTACCGCGAGCATTTTGATCGTATTCACACATTTCTTGATATTGGTTGCGGTCACGGTACAGATGTTATTCAGGTTGCCGCACTTTATCCTCATATACAAACTCACGGTTTTACCATTACCGAATCTCAAGCAATTCTGGGCAACCGACGTATTGAGAATATGAATTTAGGTTCCCGTGCGCGAATTTATCACAAAGATAGTTCAAAAGATCAGTTCCCTGATAACTATGACATTATTCTGGGTGTCGAAGTCACCTTTCATATTCGTGACAAAGAGACCTTGTTTCAGAAAATGGCAGACGCTCTCAGTGATAACGGAAAAATTTTGCTAATGGATTATATCGCTAATCTGCGAGGCAGTATTATCGACCCCAGTGTGGAAATTAGCATCCCCACTCAGCAGCAGTGGATTGACCTGTTATCGGAACATGGTTTGATTATTGATGAAATTATTGATGTATCAACCGAAATTTCTAACTATCTCTATGACCCCGAACACGCTGAGCATACCAAACATCTGCCGCAAGTAAGTCAGGATAGCTATCGCAACTATGCCAATCAAGCTATATCCCTGGAAAAAGGCTGGATTACTTATTGTTTGTTAAAACTGAAAAAAGATACTCGGCGTAGTGAACAAGAGCGGCGCGAGCATAATGCCCAACAAATTGCCAATCAAACACCCTATAGTCAGGCGTTAGATGAGATGTTGCGGATCGGGCATATTCCTTATCCCCCAAGTGGGGGGATCAAAATGGTTAATCTGGCTGTGAACAAGCCTGTGGAGATTCAGCAACCCCCCGTGCTTGCTCAGAGCGGGTATGACCCGGAACCACTAAAAAACACCCTGAAAGGCATTTTTATTAACGTCTTAGGTTTTGAAGCGGGAGAACTCAAATTCATAGAGCGACTACAACTCAGGGAGTTGGGAATTAACTCTGTGAATGCAGTGGAATTACTGGAAGCAATCAACACAGAATTTGACCTTCATTTGCCCACCAGTCTGATATTTGAGTGCCATAGTTTACAAGATTTAGCTGGGCATATTCAGGTTGAGTTGGAGCAGAGAACCATTGCACCTGTAACTCAAACAGCGTCAGTGCCAGTCCAAGTTAAGCCAATTTCAAAAACCGCTGCACCTATAGAAAAAAAAGTACCTGTAACTAACGATGATATTGCCATTATCGGTATCTCCTGCCGTTGTGCAGGTGCCAAAGATCAAGAGCAGTTCTGGCAGGTAGTCAGTCAAGGTAAAGATTGTATTCAAGACCTGAATAAACCTCAATGGCTTGATTATATTGTCTCCCATTCTTCAGAAACTTTTCCGATTCGCTATGGCATCATGCCGGATCTGGATTATTTTGACCCGCTGTTTTTTCATATCTCGCCTAGAGAAGCCGAGGCGATGGACGCAACCCAACGTCTGCTTTTAGAAGAATGTTACCGAGCCTTGGAAGACGCGGGTTATAACCCTTCTTCATTAAAAAAACAAGCGGTGGGAACTTATATAGGCGCGATGGGAGGCTCTTCTCTGGGTAAGGGTTTTTCACATCTTGATATGCTAGGTTCAGAGACGAGTATCCTCTCAGCCCGGATAGCATATTTTCTAGACTTAAAAGGCCCTGCACTGACTATCAATACAGCCTGTTCTTCTTCCCTGGTTGCTATTGATGTTGCCAGCCGAGCCTTAAAAAGTGGTGAGATTAATCTCGCCATTACCGGAGGCGTGACGCTTTATCAGCATCCCGGTACATTTATTGCCATGCACAATGCGGGTATGCTTTCCCCAACCGGTCAGTGCCGTCCTTTTGATAACGCTGCCGATGGAATTGTTGTTGGTGACGGGGCTGGTGTGGTTATTCTCAAGCGTTTGCAGGAAGCTGAACGCGATCGCGATTCAATTTATGGCATTATCCGCAGCTGTGGTATTAACCAGGACGGACAAACATCGAGTATGACCGTACCCAGTTTCCTTTCCCAAAGCGAGCTAGAAACTTCAGTCTATCAAAAAGCCAACATTAATGTTGAAGACCTACAGTATATTGAGGCTCATGGAACGTCCACCAAACTAGGCGACCCCATTGAGATTCATGCGCTGAATAAAACTTTTCAGACCTTGACCTCAAAACAGAAATTCTGCGCTATTGGTTCGTTAAAAGCTAACGTAGGCCATACGACTGCCGCTGCTGGTGTGTTAAGTGTGATTAAAGTCCTGCTCAGTATGAAGCATCAACAGCTGCCGCCGTCGATTCACTTTAACGAGGCCAACAGACACATTGATTTTGAAAACAGTCCTGTCTACGTCAACACCAGGCTAAAACCCTGGCCGCAAAATGCACAGGGTTCCCGTTTGGCGGCAGTAAGCTCATTTGGTTTTAGTGGTACCAATGCACACTTGGTGCTGGAGCAGTATATTCCCAAATCGGACGTGAATAGCAGCGTATTTACGCCCCGGGTATTCCTTCTCTCTGCCGAAACTGAGCAAGGGTTGCAGAACTATGCACACAATGTAAAGCGATATCTCGAAGAGCATCCCGCCCTTCAATTTGAGCATTTCCTGTATACTTTCCAAGTAGGAAGAGAAGCGTTTACCTATCGTTTAGCCTTAATTGTTGATAATCAGCAGGATCTAATAGAAAAACTGGCACAGTGGCTTGCAGGTGGAGGTGAAACAACAGGAAATAGCGAAAAGCTAGATATTGGAGACAGTAAAGAAAAAAAAGCATTTCTTCAAAGCCTGATATCCTCTCAGAATGTGGATAAGCTTGCCCAGTTATGGGAGCAGGGTGCCTCGGTGGATTGGAGTGCCTTTTATCAGTCTGGAATATTCCGTCGGCTAGCCGGTTTGCCTACCTACCCTTTTGCCCGCGAGTATTTTGGCGATATTCAGGATGAAGAAGCAAAACAAGCACCCAGCAGTCAAAGGAGTACGTCTTTATCTTCGGCAGAAACCTTAATCTGCTACCCGTACTGGAAAGAAAAAACCGTTGTAACAGCCGTCGAATCCTTTGAGTGTTCCCGGCATCTGGTCTTTTTATGTAGTATGGATCATATCTCTGCGGCGGACATACAAGCCCAAATGCCAGGCGTTGAATGCATACATTTATACTCTGCTAATACTTTATCCAGTGGTATAGGTTTAGAAAAAATCTATCAGGATAGTTTTACCCAAATCTTTGAAACAATTCGGGAAATTCTTCTCAGTAAAACCAAGGGTAAAATCTTTATTCAATGTGTTGTTTCCCAGCAGACAAAGCAACAATGCTTCTCGGCTATTTCCGGTATGCTCAAAACGGCTCAACTGGAAAACCCAAAAGTATCAGGACAGCTGATCGAAGTTTCTGCCTCCGAGACGGAAGGCAGCTTGGTGAACAAGCTCAGTGAAAATGGTCAATGCTCTGAAGACAAACAGATTCGGTATCACCATGGGCAGCGTACAGTATTGGCATGGCAAGAGCTTGTCGTTTCTGATAGTGCCTGCAAAACGCCTTGGAGAGAAGGGGGCGTTTATTTAATTACCGGTGGTGCAGGTGGTTTGGGCTTAATTTTTGCCGAAGAAATTGCCAGTAAAACACAGAGTTCTACTCTCATCTTAAGCGGGCGTTCAGATTTAAGTCTGGAAAAGAAAGAATCTATTTTTAATAGGCTAAAAACCCTTGGCGCCAAGGTAGAATACTGGCAAGCTGATATTAGCAATATAAACGATGTTAATAGGCTCATTAAACGTATTACAACAGAATATGGCTTGCTGAATGGTATCCTGCATTGTGCCGGTATGGCGCGGGATAATTTTATTATCAAAAAAACCTCGGCTGAGTTTCAGACGGTGCTGTCCCCGAAGGTAGCGGGCGTAGTTCATTTGGACACCGCTAGCAAAGATTTGAATCTTGATTTCTTTCTCCTGTTTTCTTCGATTTCGGGGACAATGGGCAATGCCGGTCAGGCAGATTATTCAACCGCCAATGCCTTTATGGATGCTTTTTCAACCTATCGTAACGCTCTGGTCAATGCCGGACAACGATGGGGACAAACACTTTCCATTGATTGGCCGCTTTGGCAAGCGGGTGGTATGCAACTAAACGATCGCAGCAAAGCCGCCATGAAGCAGAGCGTGGGGCTGGAAATGCTCGATACAGCACAAGGGGTTGAGTCATTGGTCAAGGGGCTGGCTTCGGGGCAGAGTCAGATTTTAGTGGCAGTCGGCGATCTTCCCACACTTAGACAGTGGTTGTTCCAAGAGCCATCAGATCGGCCTCATGCCAATGTAAAACGAGCTAGTAGCGAATACTCGCTGGCACAAGTGGAAAAACAGCGCCTTCAAGAAAAAACTTTGATGCAACTTAAATTTATTTTGGGAGAGACTTTTCGTTTAGCACCGGATCGGATTAAAACCCATGATGCGTTTGAGCGTTACGGCATAGACTCCGTGATGATTACGCAGTTGAATCATGAACTGGCAAAGGTTTTTCCAGAAATCTCCAAGACCTTGTTTTTTGAATACCAAACATCCCATGCGCTAGTTACCTACTTGGTTGATGAATACCCGCAGGAGTGCATGGTTTGGACTGGGCTTGGGACTGAGTCCTCGATCGCAGTGTCCTCTTTACCCGAAAGTGCTTTACCTGAATCACAGGTACTAAATGTGGTAAATTCGCAAGTTCAGGAAGCGATCGCAATTATTGGTGTCAGCGCTCACTTTTCACAGTCCGATACACTGCAAGCTTATTGGCAAAACCTGCAAGCTGGAAAAGACTGCGTTGGCGAAATCCCTGCCAATCGCTGGCCATTAGAGGGCTTTTTTGTTGAGGATGCCGACAAAGCGATCGCGCAGCGAAAAAGTTATAGTAAATGGGGCAGTTTCCTGGAAAGCTTTGCGGATTTTGATCCTGTGTTTTTTGGTATTCCTCCGCGTGATGCCTTAAGTATTGATCCGCATGAACGCTTATTTCTCCAATCGTCTTGGGAGGCACTGGAAGACGCTGGCTACACGCGCGACACTTTACGTGAGATATATCAACAGCAGGTTGGTGTGTTTGCAGGCATCACTAAAACTGGCTTTGACTTGTATGGGCCTGAGTTATGGAAACGTGGCGAACAAGTATTTCCGCATACCTCATTTAGTTCCGTTGCCAACCGTATATCGTATTTTTTGAATCTGCAAGGTCCAAGTATGTCGATTGATACGATGTGTTCATCGTCACTAATCGCCATTCACGAAGCTTGCGAACGTTTACGCCGCCAAGACTGCCGACTTGCCTTAGCTGGCGGTGTCAACTTATACCTGCACCCCTCCAATTATGTGCAGATGTGTGCGCTGCGTATGTTATCGAAAGATGGCAAGTGCAAAGCCTTTGGCCAGGGCGGCAACGGTTTTGTGCCTGGTGAGGGCGTGGGAGTGGTTTTGCTTAAACCACTATCCGAGGCGATTCGCGATCGCGACAATATTTATGCCGTTATTCGCGCTAGCCATGTTAATCATGGCGGAAAAACCAATGGTTATACAGTGCCCAATCCAAATGCACAAGCGGATTTGATTAGCCAAACACTTAAAAAAGCAGGCATTGATGCACGCAGCATCAGCTATGTAGAAGCTCACGGCACAGGAACAGAATTAGGGGATCCGATAGAAATTACCGGCTTGACCCAAGCCTTTAAAAAAGAGACTGCCGATACTGGCTTTTGCGCGATCGGTTCTGCGAAATCCAATCTGGGTCACTTGGAAGCTGCATCGGGTATAGCGGGACTGTGCAAAATTCTCCTGCAACTAAAGCACCGCCAGCTTGTTCCAAGTTTGCACGCGGACGACTTAAATCCCAATATTGCTTTTGATAAAACGCCCTTTGTGGTGCAGCAGACTCTTTCAGAATGGAAAAGACCCATTATTGAAATCAACGGACAGACCGAGCAATACCCAAGACGAGCAGGCATTTCCTCTTTTGGTGCTGGCGGCTCGAATGCACATTTGATAGTCGAAGAGTATATTGAGACAGACGAGGATGCCCAGGAGGATGTTAACGAACCCGTGGTGATTGTATTGTCGGCAAAAAATAGCGATCGGCTAATGAAAATGGCCGACAACTTTAGGAACTTTTTAATTGCACAGACCGAAGCCAAGCCAAACTTACTGGCAGAAATCGCCTACACTCTTCAGACAGGACGCGAAGCAATGCAAGAACGTCTGGCACTTATTGTTAGCAGTCTAGAAGAACTTAAGAACAAACTAAAATCTTTTATTGAGGGGCAGGAAAATATTTCGTCGCTTTATCGTGGGCATATCAAACAGGATCGGGACTTCCTATCAGATTTTGCCATTGAGGAAGACTTTTCGACCATAATCGACGGCTGGATTACATCAAAGGAAATGGGTAAACTGCTAAATCTGTGGGTTAGAGGTCTAACCATTGATTGGCAGAAACTCTATACCAAGTCCAAACCACGGCCTATCAGTCTTCCTACCTATCCCTTTGCCAAAGATTATTATTGGTTCGATCGACAAGGATTCGATCGAAGTAACTCCGAGCGCAACCAAAACGCAACAGAAGATAGTGCAGCATCAGGAATTGCTCATTATCTGCAAAAGCAGTGGGTACTTGCTCAGCCACAACCCGATCGACTACAAGGTCAAAAAACAGTAACGGGAAAAATTGCGATTTTAAGCACCCACGAAACCAAATTATTAGCGACCTTGCTAGAAGAGGAACTTCCCAACAGCCATGTAATAGAACTTGATAATGTCGGGTTATATCTGGAACAGAGTGATGCAGATTGGAATGAATATAGCGGCTGTATAGATTTGTCAGGTTGTTGTAAAGGCGAAGCAGCCAGAGATTCCCTAGATTCCCTTGAGTGGATGCTGTGGCTTCAGCGCCTGATCGAAAAAGGATCCAAAACTGGACTAACCCTGCTTGGCATAACCAGAGGCTTAGAGTCCTTTCAAAACAGCGAGGTGAATTTATCGGGTGCATCCCGTGTCGGACTTTATCGTATGCTGCAAAGTGAGTATGCCCATCTGCAATCCCGTCATATCGATACCGATCCTCACCTTAAGACAGCAGCTTTAGCAGAGCAGATTGCTCATGAGTTTTGGCTCAACGACGAGAACTGTGAAATTTGTTACCGCGATCAAAAACGCTATGTTGCATATTTGGCAGAGACTTCGCTAAAAGCCACACAAGGACAAAGCACAAAACTTCAGTTTGCTGAAGAAGAAGTGCTATTGATTACCGGAGGTACTGGCGGTCTGGGACTTTTATTTGCTCAACATTTTGTTGAGCATTATGGAGTGAAACGTTTGGTCCTTACTGGACGGGAAGCACTGCCACCACGTAACCAATGGGCTGCTCCGCAAACTGACAAGGTGAAGCAAAAGATATATGCTATTCAGGCGCTGGAAGCCCAGGGAGTTAAGGTGCAGGTATTGCCCCTGATTTTAAGTGATACGGTAGCTCTGCAAGAAAGCTTGCACCAAATAACAACGAACTTTGGGGCTATTGGCGGTCTTCTTCATTGCGCTGGAATGGTGGACTCAGAAACCCCGGCTTTTGTTCGCAAGTCAATGGCAAATGTGGTACAGGTATTAGAACCTAAAGTAGCGGGACTGCGATCGCTGTTGATGCAATGCAAACAGCAGCCATTAAAATTCGCCATCTTGTTTTCCTCTGTGTCGGCTATTATTCCCAGTTTAGCCAGCGGACAAAGTGACTATGCAATGGCCAATACCTATATGGATTATGTGGCAGAAGCGATCGCAGGTGTGGTAGTTAGTATTCAGTGGCCGAGCTGGCAGGAAACCGGGATGGGCGCAGCAAACAGCAGGGCATATAAAGAATCGGGTTTGCTCTGTCAAAGTAATCAGGAAGGTCTCCAATTATTAGACAATATACTTGCCCATAAAACCAGTCCTGTAATTTTACCTGCCCTTGTCAATTCTAGATTGTGGAATCCACAACAACTGATGAAGCATCAGCGCAGGCGACTGAGTGATTCGCAAGTATTGAGTCAAAACCACCAGATGCCATTGAGAGAAGAATCCTCTATACATAGCACCGCTTGCAGCCAGTTTAGTCTGGATGGCTTAAGCAATTTATTTTCCCAAGAGTTGGGTATCGCTGTGGAAAAACTGGATCTGGATAAATCCTTTGCAGATTATGGTTTGGATTCTATCTGGCTTGCCCAACTTGCAAGCAAAATAAATCAACAACTTGTTGAACCAATGAGTCCTTCCATCTTATACGAATACTCGTCGTTAAATTCGCTGGCATCCTGGCTGTCCAGTCAACAGGCACCTGCTTTGAAAGCGAAAGCCCCTAATCAGGTCAAGCAGAAAAATAGTGAAAACGCGGTGCAGATATCCCCACCCCCACAAACAAGCCAGTCTCCTGCTTCTGGTAGCGCTTTATCCATATCTGCATCAAAGAAGGCATTAGATATCGCCGTGGTTGGTATGTCCTGCCGTTTTCCTGGCGCAAAAAATCTGGATGAGTATTGGGCTTTATTATCAGAAGGTAAAAATTCTATCCGTGCTGTTCCGGCAGACCGCTGGTCTAACCCAGTGTCCTTTTATGCAGGTTTAATCGATAATATCAATCATTTTGACCCCGCCTTTTTCCTGATTCCAAAAGAAGATGTGAAGGTTATGGATCCTCAGGCGCTTTTGGTATTGGAAGAAAGCCTAAACCTGTTTTATCACGCGGGTTACACACTGGAAGAAATTAAAGGCAGGGCGATCGGTGTTTATTTAGGTGCGCGCAGTCAACATCGTATTGATGAATCGGCTCTTTATCAAGCGAGAAACCCGATTGTGGCTGCACCGAACTATATAGCCACTAATATATCGCAGTTTTTCGATCTGAAAGGGCCAAGTCTGGTCATTGATACAGCCTGCTCTTCGGCCCTAGTGGGCATGAATTTTGCTATACAGTCACTGCTTAGTGGCGAGATTGACTCGGCGGTAGTCGGAGGCGTAAGTCTCCTTGCAAACGAAAATGCACATCGGATATTTCAGCAGCGCAATCTGTTAAACCAGGATTCCTCATTTCATATTTTTGATCGGCGGGCTTCCGGTGTGACGTTAGGTGAAGGGGCGGGGTTGGTGTTATTAAAAACCTTGCAGCAGGCGCAACGCGATGGCGATCGGATTTACGCAGTCATTAAGGGTTTGGCAATCAATAACGATGGTCGCACAGCAGGTCCAGCAACGCCAAATATCAAGGCCTTAAAAGAAGTCATGGAACGCGCCTTGGTGCAAAGTGCTAAACAACCGCAAGATATTGTTCATATTGAAGCTAACGGCTCTGGCTCTGAGGTAACTGATCTGCTGGAACTTAAAGCCATTGAAGCGGTTTATCGCAGCGAAAATCAGACACCTTGCAGTTTAGGTTCTATCAAGCCGAATATTGGGCATCCTTTATGTGCCGAAGGTATTGCCGGCTTTATAAAACTGGTGTGTATACTGAAGTATCAGCAGCGAGTACCCTTTTTATCTGGGCAAATGCCTATGACGCATTACGATATAGACGCTTCGCCGTTTTATTTCTGTCGCCAATCGAGTGCATGGACAGAAGCCTCGCCACTTGTTGTTGCGCTCAACTGTTTTGCTGATGGTGGCACTAATGCACATATTATTATAGAAAATTGGTTACAGGTGGAATCTGGCAAGCAACGACAGCCGATCAAATCACCCGAACTGAAACGGGTGGATGTTCGCGGCGATATGCTTGTTCATGAGGCTGTCGCTAAGGAAAAGGTGTCACAACACACAGAAGAAGTCAACCATAACCCCTGGTGGGGGGACGGCGAGTAGGTGAAATGCACCGAGATCATCAACTTTTACATAATGAAACAGGATAAATAAAGTGAAAAAAGAACTTATTATTAGTGCAAGCCATCCCATCATTAAAAACCATCAAGCCTATGGTCAGGCGTTATTACCAGGATTAGCTTATATTGATTTGTTGTACCAATTTTTTCGGGAACAGGGGCATGGTTTCGAGGCGTTGGAGCTTCGTAACTTGTCCATTTATCGTCCCTTGATAGTTGACAAAGGTACGAGTATTAAGCTTCTACTACAAGTAGATGAAGTATCTAAAGGGCTGTGGTCGATCCAATTGCAAGACTGGCAGCAATGCGATCGCCAGGTGGCTACAGAGTCACTACTTTATATCAAGGCAGAAATGCATCATTGCAGTGAAGCGCCAGTTTTTGAAGACTATCTAGATTTTCAAGCTCTCCAAACCGCCAGTAAAACACAAATCAGCTTGCATGATATCTATACACAGTGCAGTTTCCAGGGTTTAATTCATTCGGGAATGATGAAGGCAGAAGGAACAGTTTACACCCTGGATGACGCACAAATTGTAGAGGTTTCTTTGCCAGCAGCAGCCGCTTCTACTGCTGCTGATTTTATGTTTCACCCCACCCTTATAGATGGTAGCGGCGTAGGTTCATCAAATTTGTTTGCTACGCTGGTTGAAGGTGAAGATCGCTTGTTTATACCCTTATTCTATGAAAGTTTTCGTGCTTACTCGTTGTTCCGGCAAAAGTGCATTGTTAGGGTGAAGACAGCATCGGTAAAACGAAAAAAAGATATGATTTATATAGACTTAGAGTTTTTTAACGACTCTGGTAAAAAAATTGCGGAATTAAAAAACTTTGTTAATAAGCTGGTTCGAGAGTCCGCTTTTATTAATCCGAGTCTAAAAAAATCAGACGATGTGCAAGCGCCCAAGCTGAATGAGGAAAAATCTAGCCAACCACAAGCAAGCTCATCTCAGATAGACAAATCTGAGGCCTTTGAAAGCATGGAAGACTTGCTAAAACAAATCATTGCCTCATATTTAGAATGTGCGCCAGATCAAATAGATACTAATGCTAGTTATTATGAACTCGGTATGAATTCGGCAATGCTGTTGCAAGTAGTCACAGCATTAGAGGAAAAATTCGCTGTTAAATTAATTCCCACTCTGTTATTTGAATACACAAACATTGAGGAGTTGGCTACTCACTTAATAAATGAGAATTTTACAAATAAAAGCTTTACCAATGAACTGAGTGCTAATCCAGTACAAGCCAATGTTATTAAAACACCCTCTAAACATGAGGGCGATATTGCCATTATCGGCATAGCAGGGCGGTATCCCAGTGCCAACAATATCAATGAATTCTGGCAAAATTTAATCGCAGGCAAAGACTGTATTAGCGAAATACCCAAAGAGCGATGGGACTGGCGCAGCCTTGCCGAACTCAAATCACCGTCGGGTAAAAGCGTGTCAAAATGGGGGGGGTTTATACAAGACCCCGATTGCTTCGATCATCAGTTTTTTCGGATTTCTCCACGGGAAGCCGAAGTCTTAGATCCGCAGGAACGCCTGTTTTTGCAAACCTGCTGGGAATGCATTGAAGATGCTGGCTATACGCCCGAAACACTAGTATCTCGGCAGCAAGCGAAACATCGTCAGCAAAGTGTTGGTGTGTTTGTCGGCGTGATGCATAAAGATTATATCTTTCTTGGCACAGAGGCTATTGACCGTGGAGAGCAGTTTCTTTTGTCATTAAACTATGCGCCGATCGCCAACCGGGTTTCCTATTTTTGTGATTTTCATGGACCCTCTATGGTCATCGATACCGTGTGTTCATCCTCACTTACCGCCTTACACCTGGCTTTGGAAAGTATTAGACACGGAGAAAGTGATATCGCACTAGCCGGAGGAGTAAACCTGTCATTGCACCCGAATAAATATATCACCTATGGTTTGCTGGATATGTATTCCAGCGACGGGCGTTGTCGAACTTTTGGCAGCGGTGGGGATGGTTATGTTTCCGGTGAAGGAGTGGGTGCTGTTGTTTTGAAACCTTTGGCACTGGCTATTCAAGATCGGGATCATATTTATGCGGTGATAAAAGGCAGCACGATAAATCATGTGGGCAAAGTATCCGGAATCAGCGTGCCGAATCCGGTGGCGCAGGGTGATATGATTTTACAATGCCTAGAAAAAACCGGCATTAACCCACGAACGATTAGCTATGTCGAAGCACATGGCACCGGCACTTCCCTTGGTGATCCTATCGAGATCCAGGGCTTAAGCAAGGCTTTTAAAACCTACACTAACGATACACAATTTTGTGCTATTGGCTCTGTTAAATCCAATATTGGCCATACCGAGTCGGCTTCTGGCATCAGTGGTTTGAGCAAAGTAGCCTTGCAACTGCACTATAAAACACTGGTTCCGTCACTACACTCCCAAGAAATTAATCCTCACCTTGATTTGCAGACATCGCCCTTTTATGTTCAGCATCTAACCCAGCACTGGGAGGGGACATCACGCCACCCACGGCGGGCAGGCTTAAGCTCGTTCGGTGCAACCGGGTCAAATGCTCATGTGATTCTGGAAGAATATATTGCCGAGCAAAGCGAAGCCGTTTCAGTGCAGCCTATAGAGGATGTAGAGAAAAGTATGCCTGTGCTGATTCCGCTATCCGCTAAAAATGAGGAGCGTCTCAAAGAAGCAGCACAAAACCTCTATCAATATCTAGTCTCTAATACCGAAAGTTTCGGGGAGCAGAAAACTGCGCTGCTTCGTGACATAGCCTACACCTTGCAGGTAGGCCGAAAAGCAATGGAAACACGGCTGATTTTTCTTGTCGATCGCAAACAGCAGTTAATTGAAAATCTCAAAGCCTTTTTGGATGGTGATAGTAGCAAGGAAAATAGTTGGCACAACAAACAGGTTAAACAGCAAAAAAATTCCCGCCAAGGCGAGAATAGCGAAGCAGTGTTACAACAGTGGATGCTTGAGGGCAGACTCGATAAAATTGCACAGGCATGGATTCAAGGTATACCTTTGAATTGGGACTACCTTTATGAGTTGGAGAGTTCTTTAGCAAAACCAGGCCGCGTCAGTTTACCGACTTACCCTTTTGCAAAAGTGCGTCATTGGGTGCCGATGAAAGTTAAAACTGCGCCGCTCTTTGCTGCCCTTCACCCCTTGTTGCACCGCAATACCTCTACACTTAGTCAACAGCGTTTCAGTTCTACTTTTAGTGGTGAAGAATTTTTTCTCGCCGATCATCGGGTGCAGTCCCAAAAAATTCTGCCAGGTGTTGCTTATTTGGAAATGGCGCGAGCTGCTGTTGCGCTGGCAACTTCAACAGGAGATTCTAGCACAATAGGATTCAAGAACGTTATTTGGCAACAACCGCTGGTCATTGATGGCACAGAAAACCCAGTTCATATTGGCTTGTTTGCCAAACAAAATTCACAAGTCAGTTTTGAAATTTACACTGGGGACGAACATGACTCTAGCGATCGCTTTGCTGATCGGCAAAACCGCACCGTTCACTGCCAAGGCATTGCCATTTTCAAGAGAACAGATAGTGAAAGTTACCTGGATCTTGACGATTTGCACCGAAAAACCGATCGAAACCATTTCACACCAGAGCAGTGTTATCAAGCTTTTATGGCTATGGGCATTGATTACCGCGAAGGGCATCAAGGCATAGCAGCAGTCCATGTTGGCAATGATCAGATATTGGCAGAACTCAGCCTGCCAGCTTCTGTTTTGGACAATTATCAACAATTTATACTCCATCCCAGTCTGCTTGATTCAGCGTTGCAGGCGGCAATTGGTTTTGCTCTTGGCACGCAGACATCCGGCTCAGAACAAAAGACTTCTTTACCTTATGCTTTAGAAACGTTAGAAATAAAAGCGAAATGCAGCACATCCATGTGGGTTTGGATACGCTATGCCGGCAACAATAAACCGGGCATCCCGATTCAAAAATTTGATTTAGATCTGTGCGATGACAGTGGCAAAATTTGTGTGCTGATGAGAGGTTTTTCTTCTCGTCTCTTCCGCTCTCAAGAAGCGACATTGCCTCCTCTGCTGCACCCCTTATTGCATCAACAAGTCCGCACAGATGACTCAGCGGGCGATCGCTTTATCAGCCGATTCACCGGAGAAGAATTTTTTCTGCGAGATCACCAGAAAGTCATGTTGGGCGTGGCTTACCTGGAAATGGCTCGTGCTGCTGGTCAGTTTAGCACTGGGCAGAAAATTCTGGGACTGAAAAATATTGTTTGGAGCCAGCTTCTTCTCATCGCTGGGCAAGATCGGGATGTATCTGTTCAGTTGCATCAGCAAGACGATCGCCATCGTTTTAGTATAACAACAGGAAATGGGGCTGCGCTAGAGAACATCCATTTTCAGGGTCAACTTGTTGTTGACCAGGCGTCTTACCCACCCACACCTGCCAGACTTAATATTCAAGATATTCTATCCCGCTGTCCGTCCAGCGTAGAAACTGCCGATTGCGATCGACTGCTACAATCCACCCACGGCATCAGCCTACTGACAATCAAAAAATTGTGGCACAATCAAAATGAAGCCTTGGCTTTACTGCAATTACCCGATTTTATGCGATCGGGACGTGCAGATTATACGCTTCACCCAAGTATGATGAATGGCGCTATCCTCAGCAGTGTTGTCTTTTCTTTGCTGAATGGACAGCGGGAACATCTGCCCATGCCTTTTGTCTTGGACAAGCTTTGGATATATCAGGAAATGCCTGAGCGGGTCTATGCATATATCAGCTTGAGTTCCGCCAACAAGCACGATATTGAGCTAGTGGACGAAAAGGGAGAAAGTATTGTTTCATTTAAAGGCTTTACCGCTTCTATTCAAGGTGGATTACAAGGTCTTGGGAATAGCGAAAAAAACACAGAAAAAACTATTGCACAAAGCAATACGATCTATGCAACCACTCAATGGCAGGAAAGCGCCTTGTCTGCTGACAAGCACTTGCCACAAACAACAGCAGCAGCGCCCATTTTTATTCTTACTCAAGAAAATCCAGAGCTTAACAACGTATTGAGCCAAAGATGGCCGACAGCAAATATTGAAACTCTAGCATCAGTGGACGCAGATATCGCCGAAATTGTTCAGGCGAACTACCTGCGGGTTTTTCAGCGTATCAAAACCTGCATCGCAGAAAAGCCTAAACTTATCCAGCCAATTGTTATACTTGTTCCTGAAAACGAAACCACTTATCTTCACGCTGGTTTGGTCACCATGCTAAAAACAGCGAGATTTGAAAATGCCAAAATAACAGGCAAATTGATTCGTTACGCGGTTGATGATAAAACAGAAGGCTTTGCTGAACTTGTCGCGGCGGAAATGGAACTGGCGGCAGCGGATGTAGAAGTCTGTTATACCCAAAGTGGAACTAGAAAGACTAAAAAGCTAAATGAAATATCCGACTTTGACAACAGCCATGAAAAGCCTGTTTTCAACGATTTATTACATGAAGGTGATGTGGTTTGGATTACTGGTGGACTGGGCGGGTTAGGGCAAATTTTTGTCAAACACCTTAGTCAGACAAAAGGCTTAAAGCTAATTTTGAGTGGGCGTTCTCCCTTAAATGCAGCAAGAGCAAAAGTGTTGCACGAACTTCAGCAGGCGGATGCCGAGATTAGCTATCTAAGTTGCGATATCAGCGATAAAAAAGCAGTGGCAGCCCTTGTCCAAAGTATTCAGAAAAAATATGGCAAATTAAATGGCATCATTCATAGTGCTGGACTAAACCAGGATGCCTATATCCTTAATAAAACGAGTGAAGAATTTATCACCGTATTGCGCCCTAAAGTAGCGGGAATTTTAGCGATAGAGGAAGCCTGTCGAGATATTCCACTGAGTTTTATAGTGTTATTTTCTTCAATCGCAGGGGTTTTTGGCAGTATTGGCCAGGTCGATTATGCAACAGCGAATGCTTTTCTGGACAGCTTTGCCGAGGCGCGGAATCTCCGTGTCCAAGCAGGGAAGTGTTTTGGTAAAACAATTGCCATAAATTGGCCTCTATGGAGAGACGGAGGCATGGGAGTGGATGCACAGAATGAAACTCTGATGCAGAAAAATACTGGCATGATGGCGTTGACAACCGATGCAGGGTTAAACGCATTTGAGTTGGCTTTATCTTCTGAATTTAACCAGATTTTCGTAGCTCAGGGCGAAACCGAAAAAATCCGCTCCCGTTTGTTGTCGTCCTCGCAAGGGGCGGAAAGTCAGCACCAGGTTCAAGCAGATGAAACCGAGCCATTGGTTCAGAAAAATCAGGATGAGCAAAACCAACGGGCATCCCTGACGCGGTTACTACATAAGGATTTGGCTGCATTTATCTGTCGCTTACAAAAAGTTAAGCCCGAAGAAATCGACATTGAATCCGAGTTTTCCAACTATGGTTTTGATTCCATTAGCTTTACCAGTTTTACCAATTATTTAAACGAAATGTATGGCTTGGAATTAATGCCTACGCTCTTTTTTGAGTATTCCAGTGTGCGATCGCTTGCCAACTCGCTGCTAGAGAACCATCAGGAAGCTTTGCTGAAAAAATACAAACTCTCAAAAAAAGCTGCTTTGCCAAGCCAAGCTCAAACCCAAGTCTCAGCAGAGCAGATTAGTAAAAGCCAGCCCTTTGTGCCTTTACCAGCTGCACCTATTCACTCAAACTCTACTCAAGAGAAGAGAATCCCAGAGCATCAGGCTAAAACTGACGCGCTCGCCATTATTGGTATGAGTGGCAAATTTCCTGGAGCAGAAAATCTGAGGGAGTTTTGGCATAATCTAGAGGCAAACCGCGATTTAATCAGCGAAATACCCAAAGACCGTTGGAATTGGCGAGATTACTACAGTGACGACCAAAACGAAAGCGGCAAGACCAAGATTAAATGGGGCGGTTTTATTACTGATATCGATCGCTTCGATCCTTTATTTTTTGGTATTTCCCCGGTAGAAGCCGAGTTAATGGACCCTCAATTTCGTCTCTTTTTGGAAACAGTTTGGGCGACGATTGAAGATGCAGGCTATCGCTCAAGTGATCTGTCTGGTAGCAAAACCGCTGTTTATGTGGGGGTAACTACCACAGATTATAAAGATTTAATGCAGCAGGCCAAGATTAAGGAAAATTCCCAAGAATATTATGGAATGTTTCCATTTATGCTGGCCAACCGTGTTTCTTACTTACTGAATTTTCGCGGTCCCAGCGAGGCGATAGATACCGCTTGTTCCAGTTCCTTAGTTGCTATTCATCGTGCCATAGAAAGCATTCGCCAGGGAAGCTGTGAGATGGCAGTGGCTGGAGGTGTAAATATTATTGCCAACCCACAATTGGTAATTGCGGCGGCTCAAGGCGGTATGTTGAGTGAAGACGGACGTTGCAAGACCTTTGATAAAAGCGCCAATGGTTATGTCAGAGGTGAGGGCGTTGGCGCTATTTTGTTAAAACCCCTGGCAAAAGCCATAGAAGACAATGACTCTATCTACGGAGTTATTCGCGGTTCAGCAGAAAATCACGGTGGGAGAGCGACTTCGCCCACAGCACCTAATCCGGTAGCGCAGCAGGAGTTACTAATTTCGGCTTATACTCAGGCAGGGGTAGGCCCTGAAACCGTGGGTTATATTGAAGCCCACGGCACAGGAACCCCCCTTGGCGATCCGATTGAATTTAATGGTCTGAAAAGCGCCTTTGCCCAGCTTTATCAACAAAACGGCAGATCCCCTGCTGACAAGCCTCATTGTGCTATAGGCTCGGTGAAAACCAATATCGGACATTTAGAAGCCGCTGCGGGAATTTCAGGTGTTCTGAAAGTCCTATTGATGATGAAGCATCGCATCATTCCTGGTAATAGTCATCTTCAGGAGCCAAACCCTTACTTACAATTGGCTGGTAGTCCCTTTTATCTAGCCAAGGACACTCAAGCCTGGGCTGCTTTACATGATAAGGCTCAAAACCCCATACCCCGACGTGCAGGGGTGAGTAGTTTTGGGATTGGCGGTAGTAATGTACATCTTGTTTTAGAAGAATATGTTGCCAAGCCAGTCGCTGAACTAGACAGCGACGACGCCTCATTAATTGTTTTATCAGCAAAAAATCAACAGCGTCTGGTTGAGATTGCCAAGAATTTGCATGACTTTCTCATTGCCAGCCGTAAATCCTCCCAGAGAGACTTGCGTCTTTGTGATATCGCCTATACGCTCCAGATAGGACGTGAGGAGATGGAATATCGTTTGGGCTTCCTGGCTTCCTCCATTGAGGAACTTGAAGAAAAGCTCGCCATTTTTACTAGCACCCAAGGAGAAAATCAAGACTTATACCAGGGCAGCACTAAAGGAAATAAGGATACCTTAGAGGCTTTTGAGTCCGATGATGATTTACAGGAAATTCTAGCAAAGTGGATTGAACATAGGAAATTTGCAAAAATTTTAAAGCTGTGGGTAAAAGGGTTGTCTGTGAACTGGGGTCAACTTTATCGCGGAACGTTACCCCGGCGTATCAGCTTGCCAAGCTATCCCTTTGCTCGTGAAAGTTACTGGATTCCTCCTGCATCTGTTCAGCCTTTGCCTGTACCTGATACATCGTCGCCATCTCTCCCGCCAGCCGATAAAGCTGTCGGCTTATTAATGTGTCAGCCGATCTGGAAAGAAAAAGCAGCCACTGGCAAGTCCAACTCAGTTACTCTTGCTTCCCTGGATTATAGCCAACACCTGATTCTGTTTTGTGAAATGGATCCACCTCCGGGTTTACAAGACTGTTTATCTAAATGTGGCGTTTGTCATGCACTTCAGGCTCAAGGTGAAGATTTGGCGCTAAGTTATCAGTCCGTTTGCGAACAGGTTTTTACACATCTAAAAGAGATTCTCGAAAACAAACCAAAGGGCAAGGTATTTGTGCAGATTATAATTCCCGGTCCAGGGAAAGACGATGCTAAAGCCACAAGTCCCCTGTTTCAAGGTCTTTCGGCGTTGCTGAAAACTGCCCATTTGGAAAATCCCAAAATCATCGGGCAACTGATTGAAATCGATTCCCATGATACTTACGATCAACTGATTAAGCGAGTGCAGGAAAATAGCCAGTTGCCAGAAGATGTTCAGGTGAGATACCGCTATGGGCAACGTGAGGTGATTTCCTGGGAAGAACTTCCTTTTTCAGGGGAAAAAGTCGCTCATATCCCTTGGAAAGAAGGGGGGGTATATTTAATTACCGGTGGCGTTGGTGGCTTAGGTTTGATTTTTGCGAGGGAAATTGCTCGTCGTGTCAAAAGCCCAACCATCATTCTGTCAGGTCGCTCCCACTTAAGTCAGGAAAAACAGTATCAATTGCAACAAGAAGCCCAACTATTGGGTGCGCGGATCGAATATCGACAGACCGATGTCAGCCAACAGAAACAAGTGGATGACCTGATCCAGGGTATCCTAAGCGACTTTGCTAAACTTGATGGGATTTTACATACTGCTGGCCTGATTCACGACAGCTTTATTATTAAAAAAACGGCTGTGCAGTTTCAACAGGTACTGGCTCCCAAAGTGTGCGGCACAGTGTATTTGGATCAGGCAAGCAAGGAAATAAACCTGGATTTCTTGATCTTGTTTTCCTCTGGTGTCGCAGCGCTGGGTAATGCTGGTCAGGCAGACTACGCTGCGGCCAATGCCTTTATGGATGCCTATGCCGATTATCGTCATGCTCTGTTTGTGTCAAATAAACGCTTTGGTCGCAGCCTTTCTATTAACTGGCCGCTTTGGCAAGAAGGCGGTATGCGTGTAGATGAGCAGACGCTGAAAGCGTTGGAGGAAAATTCAGGTATAAGATCGCTGCAAACCGACATTGGAGTAGAAGCTCTGTTTCGTGCGCTGAGTTTAAAATCGAACCAGGTCATGGTGGTGGAAGGCAATCTTACCAAAATCCGACAAGGGTTGTTTGCTGCATCAACAGAAACCCATCGCCATGAATCTTCATCTTCAAGTTTTGTGGTGGATGAGAAACGCCTCCTGGCTAAGACATTGCACGAGTGTAAAAGTCTTTTTGGTGGCATTATCAAATTATCCGCAGATCGAATTGAGACAGAAGAACCGCTGGAGAGCTATGGAATTGACTCAATGATTATTTTCCAAATGAATCATCGTTTGGAAGCAATTTTTGGTGAAATCTCCAAAACTTTGCTGTATGAATATCAGACGCTGGGAGAACTGGCAAGTTATTTAACGACAGAGTATAGACAAGAATGTATAACCTGGACTGGCTTGGCTGTTGACTCCACAACTGGCAAATCAACAACTTCAGAGCCTAAAATCGCTTCAGAGTCCAAAATTGCTCCTGAGCCTAAGTCATCATCAGGTTTTTCTGTAAATACATTGACACCGTTGGAATACGAACCGATTGCGATTATCGGACTGGCTGGCCGATATGCTCAAGCCAACACGCCGCAAGCTTACTGGGAAAATTTGCAATCAGGTAAGGACTGTGTGACCGAAATCCCTCCAGAACGCTGGTCTCTGGAAGGCTTTTATCATGAGAATCTCGAAGAGGCTATTGCTCAGGGTAAGAGTTACAGTAAATGGGGAAGTTTTATTAACGGTTTTGCCGACTTTGATCCGCTGTTCTTTTCAATTTCTCCCCGCGAAGCCATTGGTATTGATCCGCAGGAGCGCCTGTTTCTGCAAAGTGCTTGGGAGGCGATAGAAGATGCAGGCTACACTAGAGAAACACTGCGAGATCAGTTTCGACAACGAGTCGGGGTATTTGTTGGTATTACCAAAACAGGTTTTAGTTTATATGGACCAGAGCTATGGCAGCGTGGTGAAATTGTCTACCCGCATACATCTTTTAGCTCAGTGGCAAATCGCATTTCTTATATTTTAAACCTGCGCGGCCCAAGCTTACCGATAGATACTATGTGTTCCTCTTCGTTAACGGCGATTCACGAAGCCTGCGAACATATACGTCGTGGGGAGTGTGAATTGGCTATTGCTGGTGGTGTGAACTTATACCTTCATCCGTCTTCCTATGTGCAGATGTGTGCAGCCCATATGCTATCTCAGGATGGGAAATGTAAAAGCTTTGGCGAAGGCGGTAACGGTTTTGTGCCAGGTGAAGGAGTAGGCGCGGTATTGCTTAAGCCACTCACCCAAGCAATTAGCGATCGCGATCATATCTATGCAGTCATTCGTGGATCGAGTGTGAATCACGGCGGCAAAACCAATGGCTATACAACACCTAATCCGAATGCACAAGCAGAACTAATTGAGGAAACTTTGGACAAAGCCGGGGTGGATGCACGCACACTCAGTTATATTGAGGCGCATGGGACGGGAACTGAACTAGGCGATCCTATCGAAATCAGCGGCTTGACCAAGGCTTTTCAGAAACATACTACCGCTACTAATTTCTGTGCATTGGGTTCGGCTAAATCCAATTTAGGTCATCTGGAAGCAGCCGCAGGTATTGCAGGGCTGACTAAAATTATCCTGCAACTGAAACACGGGCAAATTGTACCAAGTCTTCATGCCACTGAATTAAACAGCAATATCAATTTTGCCAAAACCCCCTTTGTGTTGCAACAAACACTCTCATCCTGGAAAAGGCCGCTAATTGATATCAACGGTGAAACCAAAGAATATCCCAGAAGGGCGGGAATTTCTTCCTTTGGTGCTGGTGGGTCGAATGCCCATCTGATTGTGGAGGAGTACGTTGAAGAAACCAGAGAATGCGAACTGCTTGCAGCAGCGCTTGGCGACGAGACCCAAATCATTATACTATCAGCGAAAAATGAAGATAGTCTCTACTCTGCTGCCAAAAATTTACATGATTACCTGACTTCAAAACTAGGAGCAAATTTAAAACTACGCGACATCGCCTATACTCTCCAGGTGGGGCGTGAGGCAATGGAAGAACGTTTAGGGCTAATTGTCCGTTCCCTGGAGGAGCTAAAACAAAAGCTTAACGGCTTTGTTGCGCGAGAAACCGGCATGGAAGATATGTATCGCGGGCAGGTAAAAGGAAATAAAAAATCACTGGCTTTATTTGCTGACGATGATGAACTTCAGGAAGCGATAGAAAAATGGATTCAACGCCGAAAATTCGCCAAGTTAGTGGAACTTTGGAGTCAGGGATTAGCGGTTGATTGGAGCAAACTTTACCGCGAACCAAAACCCTATCGCGTTACCCTACCAACCTATCCCTTTGAACAAAAAAAATACTGGATTGAAACAGCACTTAATCCCAAACCCAAAAATTTGACTTTGCCAGAAGAGCAAAGCACTGTCCAATTACATCCCCTCATCCACCAAAATACCTCAAATTTTCTCAAACAACGCTTTAGCTCAAGCTTTAGCGGTAAAGAATTCTTCCTAGCGGACCATCTGGTGCAAGGGCAACGGATTCTACCGGGGGTTGCTTATCTGGAAATGGTTCGCATGGCAGTCACCCTGGCTGTGGATACGCAAAGGTCGGAGTGTGATTTACGTTTTTCTAATATCGTTTGGCTCAGAGCAATTGTTGTCGGGAATTCGCCACTCACAGTGCATACCATTTTGCATGTGGAAGATGGCACAACCATTAGCTTTGAAATTTATACTAATGCAGACATACAAGAAAACAACGACGAGGCAAATACTGTCTTACATTGCCAAGGCAGTATCGAGCTTTGCTTTTTAGACAAAAGGCAAGCTTTAGATGTGGCGAATTTACAAAGCCAGTGTCAACAAACCCATCTTTCTGCGGCTCAATGTTATCAGGTCTTTGAATCTGTCGGGATTAAATATGGTCCAGGGCATCAGGGCATTGATACTGTCTATATAGGAAATCAACAGGTACTAGCAAAACTGCGTCTTCCTCCCTCTGTTGCAAACACGGCGAATCAATTTGTTTTGCATCCGAGTTTGATGGATTCTGCCTTGCAGGCTTCCCTGGGATTGGGTATAAATGGTGACGTTTCCTCTCACCCCAAACCCTCCTTGCCCTATGCGCTGGAAGCACTGGAAATATGCGATGGAGGGTTAATGCCTAGCTGGTCTTGGATTCGTGAATCCGACCACAGCAACGCAGAGATTCAAAAACTTGATATTGATTTATGCGATGATCGGGGGCAGATTTGCGTTAGTATGCGGGGGTTTTCTTCGCGAGTGCTGGATAGGGCATTAGTAGCGCCAGATGCCAGTTTAACCCTGCTCAACCCGGTATGGAATGTCATCTCAGCCAAGCAAACAGAAGTCCAGCACGATGCTTCTAGCGAACTGCTTGCAGGAGCGCTAGTTCCCTCCGGGACGCTCCGCGAACGCGATCGCGTGATTATTATCGGTGGCAGCGAACAGCAAAAAGTTGCCATTAGGCAGATTTATCCTGATGCTTTGTGGTTGTCGGAAAATGAGTTTGAGGAGATAAGCCGCCAACTTGAGGCCTTATCCTCTCAAACGAATGTAGTGCAGATTATCTGGATAGCGCCAGATCGGCCCCTAATCTCCGTCAGGCAAGAATCACTAATTAGCGAACAAAACCAAGGGGTGCTTTATCTCTTTCGTCTGCTTAAAATGCTGCTGGCATTCGGTTACGGCGATAAAGTGCTGCACTGGACAGTCATCACCACGCAAACACAAGCGGTACGCAAAAAGGATGTTATCAACCCCACTCATGCCAGTGTACATGGACTAATCGGTTCACTTGCTAAGGAATATCCGCATTGGAAAATCCGCTTGTTGGATATGGAGGCAGATCGGGATTGGCCTGTTCACGAGATGCTGGCATTACCTGCGGATGAAAATGGGGATGCAGTCGCCTATCGGGCAAACGAGTGGTTTAAACAAGCGTTGGTGCCTGTTTTTGAAACTGATAGTTCATCACAACCCTGCTACCGTTCACAGGGGGTCTATGTGGTGATTGGCGGCGCGGGTGGTATTGGCGAAGCCTGGAGTCGGTGGATGATTGAGCAATATCAAGCGAAGATTATCTGGATCGGCAGAAGAAAAAAAGATGCTTCCATTCAGGAAAAACTAGACGCTTTATCAAAACTCGGCACTCCACCAAGCTATATCGAAGCCGATGCTAGCGACTTAGAAGCTTTACAAAAAGCGTATCAGGAAATTAAACGCAGCTATGGTAATATTCATGGTGTCATTCATTCGGCAATTGTCCTGGCAGATAAAAGTCTGGCTAAAATGGATGAACAGCAATTCCAAGCCGGGCTGAGGGTTAAAGTCGATGTGAGTGTGCGTCTGGCGCAGGTATTCGCCCAAGAAGCACTAGATTTTGTCCTGTTTTTCTCTTCTATTCAGTCCGTTGCGAAAATGCCGGGGCAAAGTAATTATGCGGCCGGATGTACTTTTAAAGATGCTTTTGCCAGCCTTCTGGCACAGGAGTGGTCTTGCCAGGTCAAAATCATCAACTGGGGCTATTGGGGTAGTGTCGGTATTGTGGCAACAAACGCATATCGCGATCGCATGGCGCGGGCAGGAGTGGGGTCAATAGAGCCACAAGAGGGTATGGCAGCCATAGAAAGCCTCCTGCGATCGCCACTGAATCAGTTGGCATTGTTCAAACAATTACCCTCAGCGAGCAACACTCAGCCCTCAGAGAATCAACACTTCGAGGAATGGATCGCAACTTATCAAGACGAGCTTCCTTCCTGTATTGACAGTTTGCAAAAATATCTTCTGCAACAGCCCCTGCCTGCGATCGATATCAAGGCGGAGGCTGCTGAACAAGCCACGACAATGGAAGAAATGTTGGCCAAATTACTTTTGGCTACTTTGCAGTCATTAGGCTTATTCAAAGGGCGTTCCGAACCAAATGTTTTAGCGATCGCTCCTCTCTATGAGCGATGGCTGGAAGAAAGCTTGGCAGTCTTGCAGACAAAAGGATATCTTGAATATGATGGACAGAGTTATAGGCATAAACTGTCATCTGTTGATCTGGCATACTTATGGCAAGAGTGGGATAGGGTAAAAATTCTCTGGCTAGAAGATAGCAATCAAAAGGCACTAGTGACGCTGGTAGAAGCGTGTTTGCGCCCCTTGCCCGAAATTCTTACAGGAAAACAACAGGCAACCAATGTTATCTTCCCCAATTCCTCTATTGAACTGGTAGAGAATATTTATAAAGGTAACGTGGTTGCCGATTTTTATAATCAAACGCTTCAAAATAGTGTGGTGGCTTATATTCAATCACGATTAGCGCAAGCCCCCATGACGCAAATCCGGATACTTGAAATCGGTGCCGGAACAGGTGGAACCACCGCCGGGTTACTGGCACAACTCCGCCCATTTGATCATAATATCGTAGAGTATTGTTACACAGATATTTCCAAAGCATTTTTACAACATGGTTTGCGAGAGTATGCCCCTGAACACCCGTATATTGTGACGCAGATTTTTGATGTAGAAAAACCTCTCGCTGAACAGGGTATACAGGCTAATCACTACGATTTGGTGATTGCGGCCAATGTACTACACGCTACCAAAAATATTCGCAATACTTTGCGTAATGCGAAAGCAAGCTTACGTAAACATGGCTTGATTTTCTTGAATGAAATGAGTACTAAGTCCTTATTTTCCCATTTAACCTTTGGTTTGTTAGAAGGTTGGTGGCTGTATGAGGATGCGGCTTTGCGAATGACTGGAAGTCCGGCATTAAGTTCGGCAAGTTGGGTGGATGTTTTGACAGAGGAGGGCTTTAGTCCTGTTACTTTTCCGGCGTTGTTTTCAGCGAAATCTGCACATGATTTTGGTCAGCAGATTATTATCGCCCAAAGCGATGGTATTGTTAGGCAAAGGTCTCATCGTCAGGCATCACCATTGCTGCCGTCTGCACCCACGAAGCAAAGCTTAGAGGTGAAGGAAAAAGAAATCCAGCAGACACAGCCTCTAGCTAAATCTAATCTGACAGCAAACGCTGAAACCCTACGTGAGAAAGCTAAGGTTTACATCAAAAAACTGGTTGCCTCGACGTTGCAACTTTCAACTGACCAGATCGACTCTGCACAACCCTTAGAAACATATGGTCTGGATTCGATTTTAGTGGTTCAATTGACCAGTACTTTACGTAAAGCATTTAAAAATATCAGCAACACATTATTTTTTGAAGTACAAACGATTGATGGTGTTGTTGATTATTTACTTGAAAGTCAGTCCGAGGAATTTGTAGCCTTGCTTGGGCTGGAAAAGCGGCTTATCGCTGAAACAGCGATCGCACAAAGTACAGCAATTGAGGTATCCAAAACCGAAAGACAAACAAACGGGGAAAATCGCCCCTTACTGAAACCGGATTTTAGAACTGCCCAACGGTTTAATGCTTTGGCTAAAGCACCAGAAAATGGATCGACATCTAATCAGGATATCGCCATTATCGGACTGAGCGGACGTTACCCCCAGGCTGATAATATCAATGATTTTTGGCAGAATTTAAAAGCCGGTAAAAACTGTATCACCGAAATTCCCCAAGAGCGTTGGGACTGGAAGCAATATTTTGATGCAGAAAAAGGTAAAGAAGGAAAGCTCTACACTAAGTGGGGAGGCTTTATTGACGATGTAGATAAATTTGACCCTTTATTTTTCCAATTATCGGCGAGAGAAGCCGAGCGCATGGATCCTCAAGAAAGACTATTTTTGCAGTCTGCCTATAACTCTATTGAAGATGCGGGTTATACACCTGCAACGCTCTGTAACACCCGCAAAGTAGGGGTTTTTGTTGGGGTAATGAATAGCACTTACCCACGTCAGCCCAGCGACTGGTCGATGGCCAATCGGGTTTCCTACCTGTTTAACTTTCAAGGACCGAGCCTGTCAGTGGATACGGCCTGTTCGTCATCACTAACAGCACTACATTTGGCAGTAGAGAGTTTGCATAGTGGCACCAGCGAATGCGCGATTGTCGGTGGTGTGAACTTGATTCTCGACCCGATTCAATATTTGAGTCTCAGCGCCATGATGATGCTTTCTTCAAGCAACGAGTGTAAGTCCTTTGGTGATCGGGCCGATGGCTTTGTCGATGGGGAAGGCGTGGGGGCGGTGGTCTTAAAACCCTTGGCGAAAGCGGAGCAAGACGGGGACGCTATCTACGGCATTATTAAAGGCAGTATGATCAATGCAGGCGGAAAAACCAATGGTTATACCGTGCCTAATCCAATAGCGCAATCTCAGTTGATTCAGGAAGCCCTGGCACGAGCTGGTGTTAACCCCAGAACAGTTAGTTATCTGGAGGCTCATGGCACGGGTACGGTATTAGGCGATCCGATTGAAATTACTGGCTTGAGTAAAGCCTTTGGCCATAGTGAGGATAAGCAATTTTGCGCCATAGGTTCGGTTAAATCAAATATTGGCCACACTGAAAGCGCGGCGGGTATTGCTGGTTTAACCAAGGTATTGCTGCAATTGAAGCATCGCCAATTAGTGCCTTCTTTGCATTCCCAGCAGCTAAACCCCCATATCAATTTTGCTGATACGCCCTTTGTTGTGCAGCAAACTCTTGAACCCTGGCAAAGACCAGTGCTGAAGATCAACGGGGAAACCAAGGTGTATCCGCGAATTGCTGGAATATCATCCTTTGGTGCTGGTGGTGCTAATGCTCATGTTATTATCGAAGAATATATTAATGATGAGGAAATGGATCTGGCGACTCGGGCTGGTGAAGAAGAAGTAAATAGCGACTGCTTGATTGTTGTTTCTGCCAGAGATGAAGACCGACTCAGGGAACTTGCCAAAAACTTGTGCTCTTACGCAAGAGATTGCAGTGTGGCAGATCGGGGCAGAACACAATCAGAACGCCTGCAAGCTATCGCTTATACTCTCCAGGTTGGGCGCGAAGCAATGGAAGAGCGTCTGGGACTGATTGTAGCCTCCCTTACAGAACTAAGTGAAAAACTTCAGGGCTTCTTGGATGGACGAAGCGATATTGAAGACCTCTATCGGGGACAGGTAAAACGCAATAAGGATGCCATATCTATACTTGCCAGTGATGAAGACTTCACAGAAACTATTGATACCTGGATTCACAAACGCAAGTATGGCAAAATTTTAGAACTTTGGGTCAAAGGCTTTGTTTTTGACTGGAACAAGTTATATGGCGAACAGAAACCGCCTCGTCTTCACTTGCCAACCTATCCTTTTGCGCGGGAACGCTATTGGGTAAAAGCGATCGATCTGTCACTCGCTTCTACTGCGTTAGTGGCTAATCATCAAAGTAAAGAGATGATTCATCCTCTAGTGCATAAAAATACTTCCAATCTTGCAGAACAACGTTTTACCTCAACATTTAGCGGACAGGAGTTTTTTCTGGCAGATCATCTGATAAACGGAGACAAGGTGTTACCCGGTGTCGCCTATCTGGAAATGGCACGATTAGCGGTAGAGTTAGCGTTACCAAACTGCTCAACAAACCTAGAAAAAACTTATATTCAACTTAAAAACATTATTTGGGCAAAGCCCTTTACTTTCAACAGTCAAACCCAAACCATTCATATCAAGATTTTTCCAGTGACCTTTGAAGATACTCAGGAAAAAAATACTAGCTTCAACAATAACGGCGAGGTTAGTTTTGAAGAAATTGGTTATCAAGTTTATTCAAACACAGCCGCAGAAAATAAAGTTATTGTCCATAGTCAAGGTGTCGTAACTTTCAGTAAGATTTGCGAAGTTCCGGCTTTGGATCTATCAGCCTTGCAAGAGAAGATAAATCAGAAAAAATTCTCTAAACAGCAATGTTATGATGCTTTTAAAACAATGGGGATTGAATATGGTAAGGGTCAACAAAGCATAGAAGATATCTATGTTAGTCCTAGCCAAATCAGTGGCTGCGAAGTTTTAGCAAAACTCAAGTTACCTGCTGTTATTGCTGATACTAATAGTGAATTTGTTCTTCACCCCAGTATTATAGATTCAGCCTTTCAAGCTTGTATTGGATTGACGGTTGGACAACCTGCATTTGAGTCTGGGCAGGTTTCAGTTCCCTTTGGCTTAGACAGGCTGGAAATCATTAGAAAATGTCAAGAGACGATGTGGGCTTGGATACGCTATTCCGATCGCAATTCCGCCAGCAGACAAAACTCAAATTATAGCGTAACCAAAATTGATATCGATCTGTGTGATGAAAGCGGTAATATTTGCGTTCGGATCAAAGGATTTTCTACTCGTACTCTGGCGATAGAAGAAAGCAAATCGATTACAACTTGGGTAGGCTTTCCTATTTGGAAAGAAAAAGCATTAACTGAAGACAAAAAATCTAAATATGCTCAACGCATTGTAATTTTGTGTGAAATGGAATGGTTTGGCAATCGCCTAATTACATCTCAAATTGAAGGCGCAGTGTGTATTCATTTGACAACTCAAGTAAAAACACTGGCAGAACGCTTTCAAGAAATTACGGTTCAGGTCTTTGAGCAAGTAAAAGCGGTACTCCAAGAAAAAAGCATAGGGGCGACGTTGATTCAGATTGTAATACCTTCTTCAGGAGCAACGTATCTCTTTAGTGCGCTTACTGGATTGCTCAAAACGGCTCACTTGGAAAACCCAGCGATTCTGGGGCAACTTATCGTTGTAGAGTCCAATGAAACCCAGTTAGCTCTGATTGATAAAATTCAACGAAACAGTCATTGCCCTGAAGATACTTTTATCCGCTATCAACAAGAAAGACGCGAGATTATTTCATGGCAACAACTGTCGGTTTCAGAACAGTCCATGCAAATTCCCTGGCAGGAAGGCGGTGTTTACCTGATTACAGGCGGACTAGGTGGACTGGGATTCATTTTCGCCAAACATATTGCACAGCAAACAAGGGAAGTTTCTCTAATTCTAACCGGAATATCTGTGTTGGATGAGCGTCGGCGTGAGCAGATGCAAGAACTGGAATCTTTGGGGGCTAAAGTAGACTATCGGCAGATTGATGTCAGTCAGAAGCAGGAAATAGAACGCTTAATTGAAGACATCGAAAACAATATCGGATCGCTTAAAGGTATTTTGCATAGCGCCGGTATTATTCGGGATAATTTTACGATCAAGAAAACAGCGAGTGAGTTTCAATCGGTGCTTGCGCCTAAAGTCGATGGCGTGATTCATTTGGATGAGGCGACTAAAGACTTAAATCTCGACTTTTTCATTTTATTTTCTTCTCTGGCAGGCAATAACGGCAACGTGGGACAGGTAGATTATGCCTGCGCCAATGCGTTCATGGATGCTTATGCCCATTATCGTAATGACTTGGTTGCTGTAAAAGAACGTGTTGGACAAACCCTTGCCATTAATTGGCCGCTGTGGCAAGAGGGCGGGATGCAAATCAATCCACAGAGTGAAAAGACCATTCTGCAAAATTCGGGACTGGTGCCAATGCAGACAGAACTGGGAATTCAAGCCCTGATTCAAGGTCTTTCTTCAGGACAAAGCCAAATCATGGTTGTGACCGGAGATATGGAACGCCTGCAAATTTCCCAGCAGCCACGTCCATTAGTTCTGCCATCTCAAATCGATATTGAACAGGTCGGCATTCATGCAAAGGAGTTTGAGTCCAGGTCAGTTGATTATTTCAAAAACTTAATCTCGTCTATATTAAAAATACCTGCTCATCGAATTCAAAACGACGAATTGCTGGAGACATACGGCATCGATTCTGTTGTGATTATGCAATTAACCAATCAGTTGGAAAAAGTTTTTGGTTCTTTATCAAAAACCCTCTTTTTTGAGTATCCAACGATTGATGAAATAAACCAGTATTTTGTCGCGTCTCATATAGAAAGACTTCAGGTAGTCCTTGGTTTAAATCAGGCAAAGACACCTGAAAATCATCCCTCGGCTTTCGTCGATGAAGTTAGTCCCAAGGTAAATCAACAATCTCGCTTTTTGGTTCATACGCCAAGCTTATCGCCATTACCTGTTGCACAAACGCAGGATATCGCCATTATCGGTGTTTCTGGACGTTATCCCCTATCTCCAGACCTGGAAACATTCTGGGAAAATTTATCTCAGGGTAAAAACTGTATTACTGAAATTCCCAAGAGTCGCTGGGATTACAACTTGTATTTTGATCTTGAGCCTTCTAATTCCAGTAAGACGTATAGCAAGTGGGGCGGTTTCTTGGACAACATAGACAAATTTGACGCTCTGTTTTTCAATATTTCCCCTCGTGAAGCTCAGTTAATGAACCCCAATGAACGCCTTTTCCTGGAAACAGTCTGGGATCTGGTGGAACGTTCGGGATATACACCGGAAAGAATGCAGGAGCAACACAAGAATAAAGTGGGGGTTTATATCGGGGCGATGTACCAGCAGTATCAAGCATTAGCTGCTGACCCCATACAAGAGTCAATCCTTTCCTTATCTTCTTATAGCGCGATCGCCAATCGTGTGTCTTACTTTTTTGATTTTCATGGACCTAGTATGGCGATTGATACAATGTGTTCCTCTTCATTAATCGCCATACAGTTGGCTTGTGACAGTCTGCTTAAAGGTGAATGTCAGATGGCGATCGCTGGGGGCGTGAATCTTTCGATTCATCCCAACAAATACATTGGCTTAAGCCTGAGCCAAATGATTAGTCGGCAAAATACCAGCAAAAGCTTTGGCGAGGGGGATGGTTATATTCCCGGAGAAGGTGTTGGTGCGGTATTGTTAAAGCCCCTTGCCAATGCCATAGAAGATGGGGATTCCATTTTGGCAGTTATTAAATCCATTAGTACCAATCATGGCGGGCATACTCACGGATTTCATGTGCCGAACCCAAATGCACAAACCCAGTTAATTGAAGATAACTTCCGTAAATCTGGCATCGACCCACGCACGATTACTTATATTGAATCGGCGGCTAATGGGTCTCCCCTGGGAGACCCGATTGAAGTCAATGCCCTCAATAAAGCTTTTCAAAAATTCACTCAGGATCAGGGCTTTTGTGCGATTGGTTCGGTAAAATCAAATATAGGTCATGCAGAGGCGGCTTCTGGAATATCCCAACTGACAAAAGTAATTTTACAGATTCAGCATCAACAGCTTGTACCGTCAATTAATGCAGAATCGCTTAATCCGAATTTAAGCTTCGACAGATCGCCTTTTTATCTGCAACAAAAACTTCAACCGTGGCAACGGCCGGTATTAAATATTGATGGACAGGAGCGGGAGTTTCCCCGACGTGCAACAGTTAGCTCCTTTGGTGCTGGGGGTTCCAATGCACATTTGATTATCGAAGAATATATTCCTTCTCTAGGTAAGAACAAGCTATCATCTGATATTGATTTTCCAGGCGATCGCGCGGAGCGCACTGCCGGAGGCGATCGCAATCTGATGGTTTTCTCCGCCAAAAGTAGCGATCGTCTTCAGGCGGTTCTGCAACAGATGAGCCATTTTGTTCAATCCAATGCACAAATTTCCTTAAAGAATATGGCTTATACCCTCCAAGTGGGGCGTATGGCAATGACACATCGAATCGCAATTCTGGTAAATAATCAAGAAGAATTGATCCAGGGAATCAAGGAGGCTTTGAATTGCTTAGAACAAAATGCCGTGATCGACACGTCCATTCCGGTGTTTATGGGCGATCTGGAGGCAGATAACTCACAAGTGAAGCATCTGCTTTCTGGTAAATCTGGAGAGGCGATGATGAAAGTGCTGTTGGCCGAAAATAACCTGGAAAAAATCGCACTTTACTGGGTTAAAGGAGGTAAAATTCCCTGGCAGTCACTGCATAAAAAAGGTCAGGCTTCTATAATTTCTCTGCCAACCTATCCCTTTGCCAAGCGGCGCTGCTGGGTTGAGGCTAAAGTTGAGGTTAAAGTTCCATTTCAAGTTCAGTCCGAGGTTCAGACAGAACCGCTTTCTCAAAGCGTTGGCGATCAAAGCCCCGCTGGCAAAAACATAGAGGCCGCATTTATAGATATTATGCTTCTAACCTTAGGGCTGACGGCGGAAGAAATCAATCTCAATACCCCACTGGTTCAATATGGGGTTGATTCCATTATGTTTCTGCAAATTTTCCAGCAAATAAAATCCAATATCGATGCTCGCGTTAACTTAGGGCAGTTGCTGGAATGCCAAACAATGCAGGATATGCTTCTCTATTTGAAATCGCAAAGAGATATGCCGCAAATCGAGCTAGAGCAGGCGAATCAGCAAGTGGTAGGTTTCTTTTCGTCAGACGACATTCTTTTCCCGGAGCTGATCCAACTTAATTCGAGTACCAAGGGAAGACCTGTTTTCTGGTTCCATGGGATCGCAGGCGTTAAGGTTTACGAGCCCGTTGCTGAAAAAAGCCAGCGCCCCTTCTATGGCATTCAGCCCTGGAGCTGGATCGACAAAACCCAGATTACTTCTCATATACAACCCATGGTGAAGCGTTATCTTGAGGCCATACGATCCGTGCAGCCGGAGGGTCCCTACGATTTTGGTGGCTATTCCTTGGGTGGGATGTTTGCTTATGAAGCAACCCGTCAATTACAGGAATTGGGAGAGAGTGTTGAGAGCATTGTGATGGTAGATACGTTACAGTATAACCCTGGTGACATGGATAAATACTCACGCAAAACAAACTATCTGATTGCCTTGAACCGAGCCTTGACCTTATCTGCATGGCAGGAATCAGAAAAAACCGTGCAGGAAATGCTTATTAATTCAGATGAACTGGATGCAAGCCTAAGTGACGACGAATATTTAACTCAACTGATCGCCTTGGCTAAAAAACGAGGGTTGGTGAAAACAGAGACGGAAATACGTGCCAGCCTCGAACAAACAACAACCCTAGATGAATTTTATCAAACCGATCCCTTTACTTTTATGTCGCTGCCCGATACCAACGCGGTTAACTGCTATTATTTCCGCAACAAGAACGGATCCATGTTGGGCGATCGGGCTCCATATTATTTTGCGACACCAGAGGACAGAGAAAAATTTGCCACAATCGATCACTTAGCTGCTTCGCAACAGTGGAAAAAGAACTTGCCGAATATGCAAATTATTGATGTTGATTCGTCCAGTCACATGACAATGTTCTCGGAAGAGAAGTCACGCCAGACGATTATTAAATTTTGTGAAATACTGTATTCTGAAAAAGGACTTTCGGATACATTTCTTAAATTACTTAATTGAACAAATGAGGTAAATACATGGTATATTAGAACTGGATTTGTAATGTTGAAATACCTGCCGCCTATTTCAACGTCACTACAACAATTCACACAGATTTCACCTAAAAATAATACCCAATAATTCAATATGGTTTCACCAAGAATATCTTTTAAAGAAAATAAATTACCAGACGGACCAAAAGCTCCTGCATTATTTCAGATGCTCAATTGGATTTCTCGACCTTTTGAGTATCTAGAAGAATGCACTGATAAATACGGCGATATCTTTACTATAAGGCTATTAGGATTTCCTCCATTCGTATTCATAGCACATCCTCAAGGGATTAAAGAGATTTTCTTTGCTGATGCCCAATGTTTTGATGCGGCACGTATAAATAACAATGGAGGGGGTCGTCTTATCATGGGAGATAATTCCTTAATCTTAATGGACGGCCCTCGTCACGAAAGGGAACGTAAATTACTTATGCCGCCTTTTCATGGAGATAAAGTAAAATCTTATGCCAAGTCAATCTGTGAAATAACTGAAAAAGTAGCTTCTCTTTGGAAGATAGATAAACCTTTTATTGGTACAGAAGTTACTCAAGAGATTACCCTCAAGGTAATTATGCAAGTAGTATTTGGATTTAGCGAAGGGAAAAAATGCGACCAACTTAGATCCGCCATAGCTCATTGGTTAGAACTTACCTCTTCTCCAACGCGCTTGAGTTTTATATTCTTGAAACCTCTGCAAGTAGACTTAGGATCTTGGAGTCCTTGGGGCAACTTTATCAGAGCCAAACAAAAAATTTACGACCTATTCCAAGCAGAAATAGAAGATAAACGCACTCATCCCGAAAAACGTGGCAATGACATCCTCAGTTTAATGCTATCTGCAACTGACTCAGAGGATCAGGTAATGAGTGATGAACAGTTAAAAGATGAATTAATTACTTTGTTATCTGCTGGACATGAAACAGTTGCTAATGCTCTAGCTTGGGCTTTTTACTGGCTTGCAAAAAATCCCTCAGTAAAAGAAAAGCTCTTACAAGAAATTGATAGTTTAGGCAAAAATCCCGATCCGATTGAAATATCTCGTCTTCCATATTTAACGGCTATTTGTCAAGAAACATTGCGAATTTATCCGGTAGTACAGGTGGCTTTGGCGAGATTTGCGAAACAAGATGTAGAAATAATGGGTCGTTTTTTAAAAGCTGGGACCACATTTATTCCCAGCATTTATTCAATTCATCATCGAGAAGATTTGTATCCAAATTCCCAACAATTCAGACCAGAAAGATTTTTGGAGCGTCAATATACTGCTTATGAATTTCTTCCTTTTGGTGGTGGCGTGAGACTTTGTTTGGGTCACGCCTTGGCTATGCTAGAAATAAAACTGGTAATAGCTTCAATCGTATCTAAATACAACTTAGAATTAGCTGATGATAAACCCATTAAACCAATACGTCGCAGCGCGGTAATCGCACCCTCAAATGGAGTACCTTTAGTTTTGACGGGTTTTCGCTAATTTGTCATGGGGTTGTCGTTGATATCCCCAGTTTCTAGTTTTGCACTCCTAACTAGGGCATCTATCTCAAGAGCAGGGATCTTCCGTACTTAGTGTGCCAAATTATTAGTTTTTGGTTTCCTACACCCTAGCTGGCTAAGATTTCAAGGCGATCGCCCCGTCTGGAGCAAGTTCCATAAGACAAGCTAAGGGTAAATAATCTCAAAGCCTTACCTAGCAAAGCCTTGAGCATAAATTTAAGTTAACGCGAGCACACTAAGTACGGAAGAGCCGATATTTTACTCCTTTTTCTTGCATCCGAACAGGCTTATCTGACCGGATTATCCATACAGTGTCACCTTTTCTTTCTTCTTCCGCAAGCCCTAACAAGTCTATATTCCAGATGTATGGTATTTTGGAGAAACACAAACCCGTATTTTACTTAGTCTAATACCGCTTTGAAAAAAAATGCGAAACATGATGACTCACATATAGGTTCTATCTGTCGCAATCATTTTTTGAATTGGTATAAGTTTTGGCATTTTGTCCTTTGTAGTTTATTTTGTATTATGGTCAGCGAATTTGGGAAAGCCTCAGAGAGAAAGCTAAGCCGATCGGAAACAGGAGTCGAGAAAAATCCCCTGAATCTGAGCGCCAGTTGGTACATCGCTATGCTCTCTAAAGAATTGCGGAAAAAGCCAAAAGCCATTGAGTTATTCGCTCAGTCCTTGGTCGCTTGGCGAGATGAAAAGGGTAACCCAGTGATCATGGAGCGTTTCTGTTCGCACATGGGCGCTAGTCTGGCACTTGGGGAGGTAAAAGAGGGTTGTCTTCAATGTCCGTTTCATCACTGGCGGTACGATGATTCTGGAGAATGTGTTTCCATCCCTGAGATAAACCATATTCCCCCAACTGCGCGTCAGGCGATTTATGTCACACAAGAAAGATATGGTTACATTTGGGTCTGGTATGGTACCCAGACTCCTCTGTTTCCCCTGCCTGAGTTTCCACCTGCTGAAGACAAGCAGCATTATATGTCTCTTTCCTTAACATTCAATGCCAAAACCTCGGCACTACAGATACTGGAAAATGCGTATGATTATCGTCATGCAGTCACAGTACATAAGGTGCCCCTTACCTCCACTGAAGTCACTCTGCTTGATGAGCTTCCTCTAGGTGTAGGTGAGCAAAACGAACTACGTACTAAAAACGAAGCTTCGTATAGGATTTTAATAGAAAGCAAGATTAAGAAATATGGTGGTTCAATAGGTTTATTAGCGAAGGTTTTAGGGCTTAGTGTTGAAACCACGAAGGGTCAAGTAGACACCTGGCCTAGTGGACATTTAGCCTCATATTCTAACGATGGCAAGGAGGCATATTCGATGCTACAGGGCATCACTCCAGTAAGTGAAAACAATACAACCGGGCATTTTTTATTTGCGATCAAGAAAACTGGCTTTTTTTTGCTGGATATACTTTTTTTTGCTGTTTTTAGTCGTCTAAACAAACTTATTTTTGAAGAGGATGTACCGATTTGGAATACTCTAAACAATGATAAGGGAGGGGTTTATGTCAAGCACGATCGACCCGTCTTGAAGCTCAGAGAATTTTATCAAAGTTGGGTCGATAAGGTTAAAATTTAGTGCTACAAATTCCTGGTTAAGTAGGTGAATTTGTTAATTCTATTGACACCTCTTTTTACCCATAAATCAAACCACCATCAAATTTACTAACGCAAGTTGCTAGTAGAAGTAGGCGGGAGTTAACCTACCATTGATTATTGCTTCAATGCTTTGCCCAAATAAGTCCATTTGAAGGG